>JAFAWN010000470.1 GCA_019241735.1 Terriglobales bacterium | reverse complement strand
CCTCGGTATCCACTTCATTTTGCGAATTCGCCCCCCGAGAAGCTGGGACCATAAGAAGTTTGGCCGGCATCCGGAGCTAATATTTCGGCATTTTCGGATCAACCTTATCCGCCCAAGCCAGAATTCCTCCGGCAAGGTTATGCACCTTACGGAATCCTGCCTGCTGGAGAAAGCTGACCGCCTTGGCGCTACGCACCCCAGACCGGCAGTGGGCGACGATTTCGCGGCTGGAATCCAGCTCATGCACGCGATTAGGCAACTCTCCCAGCGGTATCAAATGACCGCCGAGATTACATATTTGATACTCATGGGGCTCGCGAACGTCGAGCACGAAAATATCGTCGCCGGCATCAAGACGGCGTTTTAATTCCTCCGCCTGCATTTCAGATCCGCTTGCTTCCACTGGTTGCTCCTCGCCCCGTATTCCGCAGAATTGCTCGTAGTCTATGAGCCCGGTGATGGTTGGATTCTCGCCGCACGCCGGACACTCAGGATTCCGGCGAAGCTTTAGTTCGCGAAACTTCATTGCCAAGGCGTCAATCAGCAGCAGTCGGCCGATAAGAGGCTCGCCCTTGCCCAAAATTAATTTAATGGTCTCCGTAGCCTGGATTACGCCCACCAGTCCCGGCAGAATGCCGAGGACCCCTCCTTCCGCGCAAGAGGGAACCAGTCCGGGCGGCGGCGGTTCAGGATATAAGCAGCGGTAGCAGGGGCCGTCTTTGGTGGCGAACACGCTGGCCTGGCCTTCGAACCGAAAGATTGATCCATATACATTCGGCTTGCCGGTCAGCACGCAGGCATCGTTCACCAGATAACGGGTGGGGAAATTATCAGTGCCATCGGCGATGATGTCGAAATCGCGGAATAGCTCGAGAGCATTCTCGCTGCTCAGACGAGTGTCGAAAGTCCTGATATTCAGGAATGGATTGATCGACTTCAGCTTGTCGGCGGCCGAATCCAGCTTCTTGCGTCCCACGTCCGCGGTCGAATGAATGATCTGGCGCTGGAGATTTGTATAGTCGACAACATCGAAATCCACAATGCCAAGGTTTCCAACCCCTGCCGCCCCCAGATAAAGGGCGAGTGGCGATCCGAGGCCCCCGGCGCCAATGCAAAGAACGCGCGCGGCCTTCAATTTAAGCTGGCCCTCCATGCCAACCTCAGGCATGATCAGATGCCGCGAGTAACGAAGTATCTCGTCGTTAGAGAGGGCAGCTTTTTCCGGAACCGCTGAAGTTATCGTCGCCATCACAAGATTTAGTCGCTCCCGCCGCCTGCAATCGATGGCACGATGGAAATGCTGTCGGTGTCCTTGAGGGCGGTGGCCTCCTTCTGCAGATAGCGGGCGTCTTCATCATTTACGTATACGTTCACAAAGGCCCGGAGCTTCCCTTCATCACTGTAAAGATGACGTCGCAAATCCGGATACTTGGCGACGAGTGCAGAGAGCGCTTCACCCACAGTCGCGGCTTCCACGTCGACGATGGGTTGCTGGGCGGTGTACTGGCGAAGCGGCGTAGGTATATGAATGTTTGCCATTGCCAATACATGATGCCACAGTTGGACCTGACGATTCAGGATGCAGTGGCCGCACATGCCGCTTGTGCAGCTGGACATTACGTGATTCGTCGGCGGTCGAGACGAAACCATACAACTGCGATAAGAGACCACCAGGTAAGCAAAGGAACGAGGCTCGGTAAACCTTGCAATTTCATCAGCTCTCCCAGATTAAACGCGCCGTAAGCGCGGCTGGCGCCCACCTCGGACACGGTCAGCACTGATCCGACATTTTGTGACAGCCTGCCCGACCAAAATGATGGCCAATAAAGTTGCAGGAGCGGGCATTTAAACAGCAGGTCAGGCTGGGCGTTGGTAGAAACCGCCATCAGCGCAAGAAATGAACCGAGCACTGCCAGTGCCGCAATCACGCGCCGCCATACCATCCCTGCGTGTTGCCACGCAGGCGCAAGTCCCAGACAAAATAGCGGGACGCCCGGGCTGAGATAACGCGGACCGTACGACCAGCCCCCGGCATACGATGCGAAGGAAGCGTTGAATAGAAAAAAATAAGCTCCGATGGCTAGACCTGTGATCGCAGCGCTACGGGTCTGGGTGCGTCGGCACATCCAGCGCAATCCGACTGGAGCGGCGAAAATTACTGGGGCAGTAAATAGCAGGCCGCGTTTGCATCCGAAAAGAAGCTTCAGTGCGATGTCTATTCGCGGATAGGTCAAGCCCAGAAAACCGCGCTTCATCCACGGGAATGCTCCCGGCGGATAGTAAGTGTAGCCGGGATGAAGCATCGAGCCGAAGGCAAAGTATTGATATGCCATTAAAGCGGCGATGCAGGGCAACGCTCCGGCAAAGACCCCTAAGGTCACACGCCATCGCACGCCCGGTCCACGTTGCCACACAGTTGCTAATGCGAAAATCGCGACCATAGCCGATGCAGGCAAAGCCGGATACTCGGTGACGGTTGCGTACCCCGCTGTGACGCCGGCCAGAATGGCCCAGAAAATTTGATGCGTCGAAGTTTTGCCGCCCCGCATCTTCAGGACACACAAAAAAGCGAAAACCAAACACGATCCCGCCAGCGCGTGCCCCCAGAACAACGTTGCATAGGCCCACATTGGCGTTGCCAGCCCCATACCCAATGCGCCGAATGCGGAGGCATGGGTTGAGCTCCCCAACTCCAGGGCAATTAGAAACAGACAGATGCAGGCGAGGGCGGCAGGAAGCCCAACCGAAAAAACACAAGCCAGATAAGAAGTGGCAACCAAACCGCGTGGCGAATCCGGATCGATTCCCGTAGATCGCAGTAAGGGACGAGCGCCCGCAGCCACGGGCACCGCAAGTAGTACCAGGCCAGGCGCTTTTTCGGAATAGTAATGGCCGCGTGCCAGTGCCTTGTCCTCCGTGTTCTCGTGATACTTGTCAATGGCGAGATTCCGGTGCTCGAGGATGGCGCGGACGGTATCGAAGCGCGAATTCTGGTTCCAACCGCCACCTTGATAAAAATATGCGTACGAAGCGAAGGTCACGAGGCCAATAAGAAGTGCGCGGATGCGGACTCTGTCATCGCTGCGCCGCAGTCGGGCGCTGCCATCAGGTGGCTGTGCGGGAGAGATGGTTTAATCTCGTTTCTGAGGGCCGGGCTCGGCGTCCTGGGGAAACGACTGGAATGCGACCTCGCGCGATCGCGACCCGGTCTTCTTATTCTGCGCGGTCAGATGTTGAATCAGCGTGCCGGAAAGAACGTAATAACCCTCGTCGGCAGGATTCTTACCCCGTCCACGCTCAACGGTTCCCTGAAATTCGAACCACTTGCCGTGGACCGTTTCTGTAGTAAATGTGAGCTTGTTGCCGGCAAGTTTTCCCTCTTTAAAAAACTGATCAAGGAAAGTATTTTGATCGCTTTTTGCGTCGTCGTATCGGGAAATAAACCCTGTGACCCAGCCGTGTTCTTCGACAGAGAGCTGTATGAACTCGCCCTCCTGCAGAAAAGCATACATGCGGGAGTAATCCTCGCCGGGAGCGGCAGCGTTGCCGGCAGTATTTTGCGCCAGGCAAATTAAGCCATTCACTAGAATTGCAGAGAGCACTGCCGCAAGTTTCATATCGGTATTAAAACACGGAAAACCCAACGCCGAACCTCGGTGTGAAGCGGCACAAGTTATAATCGACGTTGCACCTTCCGCTCTCCCAAATCACCATGGAACCGGCGACAACACTGCCTGACCGCGAGATTTATCTAGGGGCAGTTCGCACCCGTCCGCCAAAGTTATTGATTAAGCGTCAACCGGCACATCAGATCTTTTTGAGCAATCTGTTCGAGTTTTTTCGATCGCCGCGGGGAGAAGCAATCCGAATTACGCCCCGCGCAGGTATTTTCTGGCCGGATGTTTTTGTGGTTTCAAAACCTCGATGGGAAACATTCCTGGTCTCTCTGCTGCTGCATGGGGCGGTGATCGCAATGCTCTGGACCGGCACACGATTGTCGCCACAGCCCACTATGCTCGTCGAACCCGAAGCACAATCTCCAACCCATGACATCATCTTTTATCAGAAGTCCGAATATTTGCCGCCGCTTGATACCGGAGGTCACAATCATCTCGTCGCGACGGAAAAAAGCGAACCTGCGTACGCTCCGCAGGCAATACTTTCGGTGCCCCCGGAGGCGGACAATCACACACAAACCATTGTCGCTCCGCCGCAGCTGCGGCTGAAGCAAGAGTTAGCGCTTCCCAACATGGTAGCGTGGTCGCCGGCGCAAGTCGCAGTGCCGTTGGCGGCGACCAGCCGGCTGCCGGAGTTCCGAGTGCCAGCCCTGCCCGCGCCGGTGGTGGCGCCCGCGCCCGAAGTTACTACGCGACCGCTGCGGGCTATGCGCGTGCCGGGAAGCGAAGCGGTTGCCCCCGCACCTGATCTCAGCGCTGTAGCGTCCGCGAGGAGCGGCGAGATCACTATCGGCCACGTGGACGTAGTCGCGCCCGCCCCAAAGCTGCCAATGGCTGAGCAAACCTCGGCGGGAGGTTCAAGTCGTGCGATGAGACTGGGTCAAGCCACTGTAGTGCCGCCGTCGCCGACGATGAGTGGACGAGAGACAGTTTCCAACTCCGCCCAAGGCATCGGCCAGGCCACCGTGGTGCCTCCGTCGCCCGCGATGAGTGGCGGCGAGACAGTTTCCAATTCCGCGGGACGCATTGTTGCACTCGGAATCCATCCTACGGCGCCCAACGTGCCGGTGGCGTCGCCGGCAGGAAATCGGCGCGGAACTTTCAGCGCCAATTCCGACGGCAAGACGGGAGCATCCGGTACGCCTGGGGGCATCGCTGTGGACGGGAAGGGTGCAGGGGTGGGACCAGGAATCAAGGGCCTCCCCGCTGGCCTTCTGGTAGGCGCAAAGCCTGCAGGTGGGTCAACCTCCGGTTTGGATTCAAACTCAGCTCCGGTGAATTCCGCGAAGGCGGTTCCGGCGCCGGACATCCCAGCGGCCAGCTACCCCCGCGGCATGGGGGGAGAGGTCACGAACAGCAACGCCAGCGACCTGGAAAAGAAAGTGTTTGGCGGGCGCAAGATTTATTCGATGACGGTGAACATTCCGAACCTGAACTCAGCTAGCGGAAGCTGGGTGATCCATTTTGCCGAACTCAATCCGGGAACGAATTCGTTAGAAAATCGGACCGAACTCGCGCCCCCCATCGCAACCGTGACTGTGGACCCCGGATATCCTTCGGAATTAATGCGACACAACGTTGCAGGAACGGTGGCGCTGTACGCAATCATTCGCCGCGATGGAACGATCGGCGAGGTGCAGGTGCTGCACGGGGTTGATGATCGGCTGGACGAGTTTGCGCGGGCGGCGCTGGCGCGATGGCGCTTTAATCCGGCTTCGAAAGATGGTCAGGGTGTGGATGTGGAAGCAGTGGTGATGGTGCCCTTCCGGCCAGTACGCAGCAAATTTTAAAGAGCTGAAGCTAACGGCCGCGCGAGTCGCAGAGTCCCGCAAAAACGATCAAGCCGCCCGGCGTTAAAGGGCCAGTCGGGCGGCCGCGAGCAGGCGCGCTCGCGCCAAACAGCAAGTCATATTCAAAGTTATCAATTCATCATTTTGCCGCCAGGGCGAGCACAGTCAGCAGGATGCGCTTGAGTCCTAGCTCGCG
>JAFAWN010000319.1 GCA_019241735.1 Terriglobales bacterium | reverse complement strand
ACCTGCAGAATCGTTTCGGCGCATCCCTCGGCGGTCCATTGAACATTCCTAAAATTTACAAGGGGGGCTCTAAAACATTTTTCTTCGTGAACTATAACGGCGCGCGCAGCCAGAGTCCATTCGACCAGTTTTCGACCGTCCCCACCCTGCTCGAACGCACTGGGAACTTCTCCCAAACCACCTATGCCTCCGGGCCTAATTCCGGCCAGCCGGTCCAGATTTTCGATCCTTTCACTGGCTTGCCTTATCCCAATAACACTCTTCCCGCGGTGAATCCTGTTGCTGCCGCGTTGCTGAAATACATTCCTGCTCCCAACGTTCCCGGGACTAACGTCCAGAACTTCCATTACGTTTCCTCAGCGGACAGCAATAGCGACGATTTGAATATCCGGCTGAATCGCGCTCTCGGCGGGACCACGAATTTGCCTCGTACGCCCGGCGGATCTGGTGGCGGCGGAAGGCGCTCCGGCCCTCAAAACAATCTCTCTTTTGGGTTTCATTACCACGCCGCCGGAACCGGCATCGTCAACCCCTTCCCCACGGAGAACGGCAACACCAGCACCCGCAGCTTCGATATTCCTGTCGCCTACATTCGCAGCTTCGGAAAACTCACAAACATTGCCCGCATCGACTACAACCGCAATCGCACCCGAACTACAAATCTTTACGCCTTCTCCCAGGATGTTGCAGGCCTCGCCGGGATCACCGGCATTTCACAGGACCCGTTCGATTACGGGTTGCCGTCTCTCGGCTTCACCAACTTCACCAGCGTTCAGGACGTAACTCCACAGCTCCTGCGCAACCAGACCATTACATTTTCCGACAATATGATTTGGCCGCATGGCAAAAACACCTGGCGCTGGGGCGGAGATTTCCGCCGCATCCAAACCAACATCAAAACTGACAGCAATGGCCGCGGCTCATTCGTTTTCTCCGGATTGAATACCTCGAATTCAATCGTCGACGGCACCGGATACGACTTCGCCGACTTCCTCCTGGGCTTGCCGCAGCAAACCTCCGCGCAATATGGCTTGCCGCAGTATGGATACGGAAATTTCCACTTCCGAGGAAACTCCTGGGACCTTTACGCGCAGGACGAATGGCGAATCCGCGGCAATCTGACATTCAACCTTGGCCTTCGCTACGAATATGTTTCTCCGTTCGCCGAGCTCGATGATCGTGTCGTCAACCTTGATCTGGCTCCGTCAGTTTTGACTACGCCGGTCCCCCTCCCGGCATCGGCGGTAGTCCCGGTACAGCCCGGACAAACCGGCCCCTACCATGGCTTCTATGCGAACACCCTGGTTCACCCGGACCGCAATAATTTCGCACCTCGCATCGGCATTGCCTGGAAGCCGTTCAGCAAAACCGTGGTTCGCGCAGGTTATGGCATCAGTTACAACACCAGCGCTTATCAGAATATGGCGCAGCAACTCGCATTCCAGCCTCCGTTCGCGATTGCACAAACTAACGTGCAGCAGGCCGCCGGAAATCTGACGTTACAAAATGGATTCCCAGCGCCAGCCGCCGGCGTCATCACCAACAGCTTCGCCGTGGACCCTAACTATCGCCTCGGATATGTGCAGATTCGCAACCTCGATATCCAGCAGCAGATTCGCCCCACTTTATTGCTGAACCTCGATTACACGGGCACGAAAGGAACGCGTCTGGATATCCTGGAAGACCCCAACCGCGACCTCAGCGGAATCCGCATCGCCAACGTGCAGCCATTTTATTTTGAGAACTCGCTGGGCGCGTCGGAAGCTAATGCAGGCTCCATTCGCCTGCGCAAGCGCCTGCAGAACGGTATCTCCGTCGGCGGCACCTACACTTATTCAAAATCAATCGATGACGCTTCCACCATCGGCGCCGGCGCTGTTGCACCCATCACTCAGGGCGGCGGCTTCGGCGGCGGCACCACTACCAACACCCTGACCGCATCAGCAGGCCGCACTCAGATCGCGCAGGACCCATTTAATCTCGCCGCCGAGCGCGGACTTTCCAGCTTCGATCAGCGTCACAAATTTGTCGCCGACTACCTCTGGGAGCTTCCCTTCGGCAGCGATCGACGATGGCTTACCAGCAAAAGCATCGCCCGCGACATCCTCGGCGACTGGCAATGGAATGGCGACTGGACCATCGCATCCGGGCTGCCCTTCACCCCTATCGTGCTCGGCAATCCGTTCGACCTCAGCCGAGGAACCAATGGCACGCTTCGCCCGGATGTCGTTCCCGGGGAACCCATCATCGTGCCGAATCCCAACCGCTTGCAGTGGTTTAATACCGCCGCCTTCGTTGCCCCGCCGCCGGGAAACTACGGAGACGCGCGGCGAAACAGCATTATCGGCCCCGGCACGACGCTTTTTAATATGGGGCTGACAAAACTTATCCCGTTGAAGCACAACCAAAACCTGGAATTGCGGATCGCGGCCGCGAACGTGTTCAACACGCCGCAATTTACCGCGATCGACACCAGCCTGGGCTCGGCATCCTTTGGCCGGATCATAGCAGTAGGGGCGATGCGCATTCTGCAATTCACCGCGCGTTTCCGCTTTTGAGCATTTTTCATGGCGATGGAAACCAAATGAGCACAATGCTCGAAAACAATTTCGCGGTAGCGGTCGGCAGAAGCGTCGGGAGGATGGCCTGCCGGACAATTGCCAGGATGGTAGCGTTCGGCCTTCTATCCACCCTGTTGTTTGCTCAGGATGCGGATTACACTTTTCACACTCAAACCGAAATTGTGCTGGTGAATGTCACCGTTCGTGACCGCAGTGGCAATCTGGTGCGCGACCTCAAACCTGAAGATTTTTCTCTCCAGGAAGACGGCAAGGCCCAGAAAATTCTCTCTTTCGATGTCGAGAACACCGAAGTGGCCCCCGCTCCCGACGTTTCGCAGGCCCCGGTCCTGAGTCTCTCGAAAGGCGCCCCAGCGCCGACTGCCGCCGCACCAGCAGCTGCCTTCAAAGACCGCCGTCTGATCGTTTTATTCTTTGATCTCTCGTCCATGCAGCCCGATGAAATCGATCGCTCGGCCACGGCCGCCGAAAACTACGTGGCGAAGCAGATGGCGCCTGCCGACCTGGTTGCGGTCCTCTCGCTTTCAAGTTCCCTTATCGTGAACCAGGATTTCACCTCCGACAAATCTCAGCTCACTAAAGTTTTACAAGGCTTCAACTCCGGCGCCGGACAGGGTTTCGAAGCGGGAAGCACGGGGACGACCGAGGGCACGCCCGACACCGGCGGCGCTTTCACCGCCGACGACACCGAGTTCAACATCTACAACACTGACCGCCGGCTCGAAGCCCTGCGCTCCATTGCCCAGAGGCTTTCGTCGATCGACCAGAAGAAGTCATTGATTTATTTTTCCAGTGGCATGGACCGCACCGGTATTGAAAATCAATCTGAGCTGCGCTCGGCGGTCAACGCCGCTGTCCGCGCCAATCTTTCGATTTACACCATGGACGTGCGGGGCCTGCAGGCCCTGGCCGCCGGCGGCGACGCCCAAAACGCCAGCCTGCGCGGGACCTCGCCGTATAGCGGACAATCGACGCTAAACGCCTACAATGAAAACTTCAGCTCTCAGGAAACTCTGGTGACCCTGGCCGGCGATACCGGCGGCCGCGCCTTCCTCGACTCGAACGATTTCAGCAAAGTCTTTACCGGCGTCCAGCAGGATACTGCCAGCTATTACGTCCTGGCCTATCACAGTTCCAATCCCGCGCGCGACGGCCGCTATCGCAAAATCACGGTCAGCCTCAAACGCACCGGCTTCAAAGTGGATTATCGCCACGGATATTTTGCCCCCGCCGATTACCAGCATTCGGCAAAGGACGATCGCGAACGCCAACTGGAAGAGCAGCTTGCTTCTGACCTCGCCGCCAACGATCTTCCCGTCTATCTTGGCACCGGATATTTTCGCGTCAGCTCCAATAGGTTCTTCGTTCCTGTTTCGCTCGTCGTGCCCGGCTCCGAAATTCCTTTCACCCGGAACAGCGATCGCGATAAAGCTACCCTCGACGTCATCGGCGTGGTCGAGGATGCCAGTAAACGCCCCGTTGGCAACATTCGCGATACGGTCAAGCTCTCGGTGAACACTTCTACGCAAGTCAAACAAAAGAATGT
>JAFAWN010000302.1 GCA_019241735.1 Terriglobales bacterium | reverse complement strand
TTAACAGCGCATCGATTACCGGCGCATCGTTAGGGATCGCGGCCAGCACCTGCTCATTTTCGTCGTCGCTGTAGCGTCGTTGCTGCCGGTCTTCCGGGACAGTTGCATGAGGCCGGTTTTGCTGCTTGCCCGCCTGAGATTCTCCGTGCTCCGAGGTGCGGCTGGATTGTCCGCCAGTTTTGCGTTTCTGATCTTTCTTGTCTTCTTCCGGTTCCTGCACTGGCGCCTCGGGAACTGTGGCCCGCTTGAAGTCCCGCACCCGCGACTCGATTTCATACACGAAGCGGATATTTTCGTAATACTTGACTACCCGGCCGGAGGCTTCGTAGTAGCCGCGCTTGATCGCGCTGGGACGCAAGTCAGCGTGGCGCAAGTCTGAAACTTTCACGCCGGCGAGGCTTAACGAAATTGAGAGTGAGAAAAACACCATGCCGAAAGACATCGCAAACCGGGGCTGCCGCGCGACCGCGACTACCGGGTTCACCAGTGCGCCCGTCCACTCGCGAATGCGCTCGCTCCAGGACGTCTGCGGACCCCGCGCGGCGCTTGCAGCCCACCCGGTATCAAATCCAGTGGTAGCCGCGAGGATGTTGGGCACAAGATTTGGTGCCGGCTCCGCCACCGGCAACGATTTCAACCACCGCTGGCCAGCCTGGGCATCGGCAAAGAGCGGCCCGCACAGAGAACATGTTCGCGAGTGGCGGTCAAACTCGGTTCGCGCCGCGGGACTTAGTTCCTGATCGAGCGCCGCGCCTAAAAGATTCTCGAACTCGGCGCACTGCATTCCGCTTTGGTTATCAACTGCCATCAAATCACCTGTTTATAGGTACGTTGTAGCAGGCGTGCAAGTTCCGCGCGTCCGCGATTTATTCTCGACTTAACGGTTCCCTCTGGAACCCTAAGTACTGCCGCTATTTCCCGGTAATCCATGTCCTGAAGGTCGCGCAAAATGACGGCCTCACGCAGGTCGGGAGACATTTTCTGCAATGCCTGGTGGACCATCTGGGCCGATTCCTGGGTTTGCACCCGCGCGTCCGGCGAGGCCCCTTTGTCCGGCATCAGCTCGCTTAGGGGGAGCGCGTCGGGATTGCCGGATGAAGCTGCGTCGAGCGAATCCGTGAAACGGTCCTGTTTGGTCTTGCGGAAGTGGTCAACCAGGAGATTGCGGGTGATGGTGGTCACCCAGGTCATGAACGCGCCACGCTCGACATCATAGGACTTCAGCGTGCGGTACATCTTGATGAAAACTTCCTGGGTGAGGTCTTGGGCGTCAGTGGCCGAGCCGGAGAAGCGATAGCAAAGGTTATAAATGCGCCGATTGTAGCGCTGAACGATCTCCTCCCATGCAGCCACGTCTCCGCTCACGCAGCGACGGACGAGCATGGCTCCGATCTGGGCGTCTTCCAACCTGCACTCCCTGGAACTCCTGATCTAACGTCGGCCCTCTCTTGCGATCTACACAAACAATGCGCTGGGCGGAGATCCGCCCGGACCCTTCTACGGGACTACGCATAGGGGATGCCAAAAGTTCTCATAATAAAGCTGGAATTGTAGCAGGGCGGCGGAGAAGAATAGGGGACGGCACCGGCGAAGTATTGGCGCACTCCGGCGATGCTAGACTTAAATATGCTCGCCGACTACGCGGTCAGGGTTGAGCAATCCCGCGGACGCCGCCATCCCGAGCCGCCCCATCCTTATCGTAATGATTTTCAGCGCGACCGTGACCGCGTGATCCACGCGCGCGCGTTCAGGCGGCTGCAAGCTAAAACTCAAGTATTTACGCGGCGTTACTCTGACCACTTCCGCAATCGTCTGACCCACACTCTGGAAGTCGCGCAGATCGCGCGTACGGTTGCCGCCCAACTGGCGCTCAATGTTGATCTGGTCGAGGCCCTGGCGCTGGTGCACGATGTGGGACATCCCCCGTACGGGCACGCGGGCGAAAAAGCTTTGGACACCGTGATGCGGGCCTATGGATTTTCCTTTGATCACAACCTGCATGCGCTGCGAATCGTGGACGATTTTGAGATGGGCTATGCCGGCTTTCGTGGGTTGAACCTGACATTTGAAGTGCGGGAAGGCATTGTTAAGCACTCGCACGACTACCGCGCCGAAGATTTCCCAGAGCTGGCGGAGTTTCTTTTGGCCAGCCGCCCGCCGCTTGAAGCACAGCTCATCGATTGGGCCGATGAAATTGCTTACACTGCGGCCGATCTCGATGATGGATATGAGGCCCATCTGCTTAAACTCGACCAGATCCGCGATGGAGTTCCGCTATTTGATCGCTTCTACCGCAAGGCGCAACAGTGGTATCCGCAGGCGATCGAGAAGTTGAAATTCAACGAAGCCCTGCGCAGCACGCTTGATTATCTGATCGGAGATCTCATTCAAAACACTAAAAAACGGATCCATGATGCAGGCATAACCAGCCTGGAGGGCGTGCGCGCTCAGCACGCGCGGTTGGCCGGCCTCAGCGCCAAGGTAGAGTCTGAGCGGCTCGAAGCCAAGAATTTCCTGCACCAGAATTTGTATTTCAGCGAGCAGTTGAACCCGGAGAAAGCAGATGCGGAACGCATTATCGGGGAACTTTTCGCTTTCTGGATCGGCCATCCCGAGCGGCTGCCTGTCAGCTATCAGGAAAAATCACGGCAGGAGCCTCTGCCCCGGGTCGTCTGCGATTACATCGCCGGAATGACTGATACCTACATTTGTGAGCAATACGAGAAGCGCTGAGTGCGAACAGACTCAACGGGTAAGTTAAGCAGTTTTTATATCGATTGCCGCCAAAATTACCGAAAATTAAGCATTCTTCGGCTGGGGGTTGGCGAAGATACTAATGAAAGTAAAAGACTTATACTCAGACTCCATTTGGCATCCGACATGTTATACAAAATGCAGGTGCTGCTGTCTGAAGTACCGCCGGCTTGGGCCGGAGTTGCGTGAGCGGCGGGCAAACGCTAGAAGCGTGCTCTCATTTTTAGGCCCCGTTTCAACGCAACAACAACGCGCCACGCCCCGTTAAGGCGTGCGGGAGTGAACCCCCAAAAGTTCCCCGACTCGGAGGATTTCGTCAATGAAGAATCTTGTACTCGCCGTAGCCTTCGCCCTCGTTATCAGTCTGCCCTCGTTTGGGCAGAGCACCTCAAACTCGACCACTACTTCGACTGATCAGGCCACGAACAGCCAGACAGCGACCACCCAGACATCACAAAATGGTGCCAGCGGCAAACAGCCCCTGCAGGCAGAAACGCACGAAGGCTTCTGGGGACACGTCAATCCCTTTGCCCGTAAGAAATACGTTCAGCGCCAGACCCAGCCAATCCGCGACCGCGTCAATGAGTTGGATGAGCTAACCGCCGCCAACAGCCGGATGATCAAGGATACGGATGAGCGCGCGCAGAAGGGCATCCAGTTGGCCTCGGCGAAAGCCAATGAAGCGGACCAACACGCTATCGACGCCGGGAACCGCGCTCTGGCCGCCCAGCAGACTGCGACCCAGGCGAATACCAGACTCTCGACCGTGGAGCAGGTGGTCGGCAACATAGATGAGTACAAAGCATCCACGCAAACGGAAATTCGATTCCGCCCGGGACAGAGCGTCCTGAGCAAGAATGCGAAGTCCGCGCTCGATGATCTCGCCACCCCGCTTAAAGATCAGCGCGGCTACATTATCGAAGTTCAGGGGTTCTCAGCCGGCAAGGGTCAGGGAGCCATTGCCACATCGCAGAAGATGGCTGATTCGGTGGTCCGCTACCTCGTACTGAACCATGACATTCCGGTGTACCGGATCTTTGTCGTCGGTATGGGTAACGCCCCGGTTCT
>JAFAWN010000245.1 GCA_019241735.1 Terriglobales bacterium | reverse complement strand
CCAAACTTGAAGGCAACCAGCCAAATACCATGGTGGTTTGAGCGGAAGTTTGAGTTCGCTCTCCCGCCGGAGCACTGTCCAACCTATGTGCGCGATTGCGAGGCACTCCAGCGCGCCTCGAAGATTTGCTCCGAGGATGGCCTCGCGAAATCCTGATCAAGAAACCGCCCCAAATTCAAAAAATAGCGCAAGCCCAGAACAAAGCGATCGCGCAAGCCCCGGAAAACGGAAAGTGGTCGGCGCAGGAGCATGCGGGACACCTGCTCGACCTCGATCCGCTTTGGCTGGCCCGGGTCGGTGACTTTGAGCACGGAGCGACGGAACTCACAGAGGCAGATCTGACCAATCGCCAGACACACGAAGCCAACCACAACACCCGGCGAATAGAAGAAATCCTCGCCGGGTTCAGAGCAGCCCGGCGAAAGCTTTTAGATAAGTTAGAACAAATGGGCGACAGCTCGCATGGGCGCACGGCCAGCCATCCCAGGCTGAAAACTCCGATGCGGCTGGTGCACCACTTATATTTCGTTGCCGAACACGATGACCATCACCTGGCCCACATTTGGGCACTCCTTCGCGCGCGAGTCCACATACTTCCCAACGGAGAATGACTCAATCGCTGGTGGCTTTATCTCCACGTTAGATGTTCAATGTCTATGAACTGAGGAGGGAAGTCGTGCGCCCTGCAGTGAAGAATTTTGTTTCATCAATATGGGTGATGCTTATGGTCGCCACTGCCCCCGGACAGGAATTTCATCTAATGGAGCTTCCATCAACGAAATTCATCGCGGCTTGCGAAGCGGCAAGCTGACTTGCCACAGTCTGGTACGGCAGTACCTGGACCGCATCAACGCGTATGACCAACAGGGGCCCGCCCTCACTGCCATTCTGTACGTGAATCCCAAGGTGCTGGAACAGGCCGATGCCATGGATAAGCAACTCAAACCCGCGACCCGACTCAAGCCGCTGCAGTGCATCCCGGTGCTCCTGAAGGACAACTTTGACACTGCCGATATGCCGACCACGGGCGGATCGCTGGCACTTAAGGGCATGCAGCCTGCAAAGGATGCATTCACAGTGGCGCGGCTACGTCAAAACGGAGCTCTAATTCTCGGAAAGACGAACATGCATGAGCTAGCGATCGCCGGGTTGACGGCGAGCTCGCTGGGAGGCCAAACCAAAAATCCCTACGAGCTGGCGCGGACCCCAGGGGGCTCTTCCGGCGGCACCGGGGCGGCCTTGGCGGCCAATTTCGCGACCATCGGCACCGGCTCGGACACGGTAAACTCAATTCGCTCGCCCGCTTCCGCCAATAGCCTGGTCGGCATTCGTCCGACGCGGGGGTTGATCAGCCGCGCTGGTGTCATCCCTGTTTCTTTTACGCAGGATGCCGCCGGGCCTCTGGCGCGAACCGTAGCCGACGCCGCCGTCCTGCTCGATGTGATGGCGGGCTACGATCCCGATGATCCCGTGACGGCGCTGGGCATCGGCAGGATACCCGCAACCTATACCGCCTCACTCAACCGGAATGGCCTGAAGGGCGCACGCATCGGGGTGTTGCGGACGTTATTCGGAGGCGGCCCCGATCACCAGGAGGTCAACCGCGTTATGGCCAATGCGCTTGAAGTACTCAAGAAACAAGGCGCAATTCTCGTAGACATCGAAGACGCTGCATTTGACACTGGCAAGCTGAACTCTGACCTCGATGTGCAAAAGTATGAGTACAAGTTCGCTCTCAACAATTACCTCAAAGATCAGCCTAATCCTCCGGTGCATTCGCTAGCCGAGCTCATCGCCACGGGAAATTACCACAAACCTTCGCTGGAGAAGTTTCTGACTTCTGCGGAGGCGCAGCAAAATGGCCTCGACGAATCCGACTACAAAGACCGGCGCGTCAAGATCGATGACCTCAGAGTGCGGCTGGCGAATGCCATGGCGAAGAACAACCTAGTGGCATTGGCGTATCCGCATCAGAAACGGCTGCCGGTGATGATTGGCGAGATGAACCAGGCTGAGCGCAACGGCATCCTGGCTTCACTTACGGGATTCCCGGCCATTACGGTCCCTGCGGGGTTTTCCACGCCGACTGAGAGTGCGCCTTTCGGGGTCCCGGTTGGGATCGAATTCCTAGGTCAGCCGTTTAGCGAGCCGCAGCTATTGCAGATCGCCTATAGCTTCGAGCAGGCGACGCACGCACGCAAACCACCGCAATCCACGCCGCCGTTAGATGGGCGCTGAATTTTCCGGCCGTTACACCATACACCGCAGGCCGGTAATCCGCACACCGGTAGGTCCGTAAATATTTTCTGATAATAAAATAGTTACTCATCCCTGAGGCCGATCCTCTTAGCGACGCTAGTGGGACACTCTAGCCATTCAGGCGCTGCGCCGCTCCGCGGTGGTGGGATCGATAATGGCCTTGATCTCTGAAACACGGTTGGCTGGGAAGCCCCCCTGCTTGGCATGTTCCCGCACCATCTCTTCGTTTGGGGCGATGTAGACGCAGTAAATCTTATCGCCGGTGACGTAGCTCTCCACCCATTGAATTTGCGGACCGAGTTTCTGCAGCACGCCGCATGATTTCTGGGAGACGCCTTGCAGCTCGTCGGGGCTAAGTTTCCCCGCTCCGGCAATCTCCCGCTCAATCAGATATTTCGGCATCGTACCCCTCGCTGTAGCGTCTTTTGCTGGAAAGTGAGCGAGTATTGTAAACGCTCTGACGAGAAAGTCCAATCATCAGGAAGGCAGTTCACGACGCGCTTAAACCCC
>JAFAWN010000051.1 GCA_019241735.1 Terriglobales bacterium | reverse complement strand
TATCGCAATCCGGTGGAATTTGCCAATGGACCATATTCGGCCCAGGCAATTGAGCAACGAAGCTCGGCAGAAGGCCATCCGGGGGCTCATAGCGTACACACCGCGTTTAGTTACTTTCTGAAGGCTGCAGAACTGAATCTTTCTGGCGAAGCCAGTCTACAGAAGGTCTGGATAGCATTGGCCCTGGTGGGGGCAGGTTGGGCGCTGAGGCTAAGGCGACGACTGTGGATTCTCCTACTGTTCGGAGCTCCACTGATTTTTTACATTGGCTCGGTGGCTTATGGAGGCTTGCCCATCTATCTGCCCATGTGGTGGCCCCACACGTTCTACAACACGCGCTATGGCCTGGAATTACTTCCCGCGTTTTCCGTGTTGGTAGGGGTTACGTCAATTTTTCTTATGACTGCTCTCCGCGGAAAATGGACGAAAGCCTTGGCAGTTTCCGTGGTCGTTGTCTTCATTGGGGTCAGCTATGGATTGATATGGCGCGAGCAGGGAATTGGTTTTCGCGAGGCATGGTCGAATTCTCGCGATCGGATAGCTTTTGAGGGTGAACTGGCGGCAAATCTGATAAAACTTCCTGCCGATTCCACCCTGCTAATGGATCTGAGAGATTATGTCGGCGCAGTGCAGCGCGCCGGGGTTCCCCTGCGCCGGGTGATTCACGAAGGGAATCATCGCGTTTGGAAACAGCCACAGGATGCAGACGGCTTATGGGAGCGCGCTCTGGCTGATCCCGCAAAATATGCTGACTATGCGGTTGCATTTGCGGGCGATCCAGTGGACGAGGCTATAAAACGCGAGTCGCTATTCCCGCTGGTTGTGATTCACAGTTCAGCACACCTCACGGCCACGATTTACTGGACGCGGCGCATCCACGGTAACCAGTAGGAGTCAGCCAAGCTTCGCACCTCAGGTAGAACCAGCTCGCGGTGATAAAATTCAGCCAAACCCTCAGATTTTCGGATGTATCTGGAGTTTCGGGGCATTGGCGGCCTCGCTGATCGCAAACTGGAAAATATGGAGATGCCGTCGGATTTATTGGTTCCTTTGTCGCGGCTGGTGGTGGCGGCCTTTCTGGGCGGCGCTATCGGTTTGGAACGCGAGGTAAAGCACCGGCCCGCCGGATTGCGCACCAATATTTTCATCTGCGTGGGCGCGGCGATGTTTACGATCCTCTCTGACAAGCTGGCGGGTCAAAATGTCGGAGACCACACCCGCATCGCGGCGCAAATCATTCCCGGGATCGGGTTCATCGGTGCCGGCTCGATCCTCCATTATCGCGGCGACCTGGTCACCGGCATAACTTCCGCGGCCACCATCTTTGTCGTGGCCTCGGTGGGAATGGCTGTGGGCGGCGGCTTCTACCTGACTGCGATATTCGCCACGGCGCTGATTTTGACTTGCCTGTTTCTGCTGGGCCGCGCCGAAGAAAAATTCAGCCTTAAGCTGGCGTTGCACACCTATGAGGTCACCGGACCGGCCGAGGCCGGCCTTGCCGAGGAAGTAAATCGCGTGCTGGAATGCATTCACTCGATGATGCAAAACGTCCAGGTCGCGGCGACCCGGCAGCACTTACGAATGCAGTTTGATGTGGAAGGCACGCACCGGGAGCAGAAAAAAGTCCTGGAGGGCTTGAAGCAGTCCCCCATCGTCGAAAGCGTGACGCCGCTGGGACCGGTACAGGCGGAATGAGGAGTGAGGCTGAAACCATCCCTTTCTTTAAAGCGAGTGCTTGCGGAAACGACTTCCTGATCGCCGAGCTGGATAATTCACGTGGACGAGACTTAGCAAGCATTACCAGCCGCATGTGTGATCGGCATACCGGCATTGGCGCGGACGGCGTGGAGTGGCTCTCGACGGCCGCGGATGTGGATATCCGTGCCCGCCTGTTTAACTCTGACGGGTCGGAGGCGGAAATCTCAGGCAATGGAACCCGGTGCGTGGCGGCATACATCTGTTCGCGGCAGGCAAAAGAAACGGTTGTGATTGAAACCAAAGCTGGAATGAAAACCTGCCGCCTGATTTCACGCAGCGGTACCGGCTTTGAATTCGAGATTGCCATGGGCCAGCCGGTTGTGGGTGGTGAATTGCCCCTGCATCTGACGGATGGCGTGGTTCGCGGGATCCCAGTCTCGATCGGCAATCCCCATTACGTTGTTTTCACCAATCAATTCGTGCCCAACTGGCAGTTGCAAGCGAGCGAGATCGGCACACGTCCGGAGTTCAAAAATGGGGTCAACGTCGAACTAGTCGTGTTGAAAGACCGGGATAATCTGGAAGCACGATTCTTTGAGCGTGGTGCGGGAGAAACGCAATCGTCTGGCACCGGCTCATGCGCGGCTGCGGTCGCGGCCATTTCCAGCAAGCGTGCCGATTCTCCGGTTCGAATTCAAGCGCCGGGCGGCTCGCAACTCGTCCGCTGGGACGAGCAAATATTCCTGACCGGTCCCGCGGAACTCATCTGCCACGGAGAGTTTTTCGTTTAGGATTGGAGTGCGTGGTCAGTAAACCGCCGAAAAGTCCGCATATCAAGCCGCCCGCGCTCAATCCCGGAGAAACGATCGGGATCGTTGCGCCTGCCAGCTATTTCAAGCGCGAATTGTTCGATGCCGGTTGTGCCGCGATCCGCGAAATGGGATACCAGCCGTTTTATTTCGATTCCATCTTCGATCGCGATCTGTATTTCGCGGGTTCAGTGCAGCGGCGTGCCCGGGAACTGGAAGAAATGTTTGCCCGCGACGAGGTGAAAGCAATCGTCTGCGTCCGCGGCGGATACGGCTCAAACTATCTGCTCGAAGCGCTGAATGTGGAGAAAATCCTCGCGCACCCGAAAATATTTGTGGGCTATAGCGATGTCACGAGTCTGCTGACGTACCTGGCAGATGAGGGAATGGTAACTTTCCACGGCCCGATGCTCACTAAAGACCTGGCGAACGCGGACGGCTGGGAAGTCACTTCGTGGCAAAATGCATTGACCGGGGCGAACGAATGGGAGCTGAACCTCGGGCGCGATTCTGGAATTAAGCTGCTAGCGGAAGGATCGGCCGAGGGAATTTTTTATGGGGGCTGCCTCTCCATGTTGGTGGCCTCCTTAGGCACACCCTACGAAATTGACACTGCTGGATGCCTGCTGTTCCTGGAGGATATTGGAGCGAAACCTTACCAGGTCGATCGCATGCTGATGCAGTTGAAGCTGGCGGGTAAATTTGAAGACGTTCACGGAATTATTTTTGGAGAAATGGTTGACTGCTTTCAGGATAAAAATCAGGGATTCATGCTGGAGGAGGTTGTCTCGCGGATCGTGGAAGAACTCAACGTCCCGGTTGCCTACGGATTGCGCTCAGGCCATGTCACGCGCGGGAATATCACGTTGCCGATCGGCATTCGAACGTCGTTGACGGTCGGAGACGGCAGGGTTAATTTGAAATTTCTGGAAGCAGCCACAACCGCGGCGCCAATTTTGTCAGTGGCGAAAATGGATCAATGACCAGACACATTCATCTGATTGGTATCTGCGGCACTGCCATGGCGTCACTGGCGGGAATGCTGCAACAGCGCGGTTTTCGTGTTTCCGGTTCAGACGCCGCGGCGTATCCGCCCATGTCCGGGTTCCTGGAGTCGCTCGGCATCAAGGTGATGCAGCCATTCGCCGAGCACAATCTTGACCCCCGGCCGGATGTGGTTGTGGTTGGCAATGTCATTTCGCGCGGCAACATTGAACTCGAGTACGTGCTCGACCATCGCATTCCATTCGTGTCGCTTCCGCAGATTCTTCACGATGAATTTCTGGTGGGCAAGGAAGTAATCGTAATTGCCGGGACCCATGGAAAGACCACAACCACCTCGATGCTGGCCTGGATTTTTTCCTCGGCGGGATTGCGGCCGTCGTTTTTGATAGGCGGAATCGCGGAGAATTTCGGCAGCAGCTTTCAATTAGGCGATGGCGAGCATTTCATTTTGGAAGGCGACGAGTACGATAGTGCATTTTTTGATAAGGGCCCAAAGTTCATGCACTATTTCCCCGACAGTCTGATTCTCACCTCGGTCGAATTCGACCACGCTGACATCTACAAAGATCTGGACGCGGTGGAGACAGCCTTTAAACGCCTGGTGAATTTGGTTCCCAAGCGTGGCCGGATACTGGCTTTTGATCAGGCGGGTGGTGTCGAACATTGCGCGGCGCGAGCTTTTTGTCCGGTGCAGCGTTATGGCACCCGTCCAAATTCGGCGTGGCGCGCCACAGATCTGAAATTCGCAACCGACCGAACTACGTGGACGGTCGCGCACAACGGGGAACCGTGGGCAAGTTTTGAATTCAGGTTGGCAGGGGAATACAACGTATGGAATGCCACTGCCGCGGCGGCTATGTCGGCCGAGTATGGCATTCCGAAGCAGCATATAGAGTCTGCGCTAAAAACTTTCAAAAGCGTTAAACGCCGGCTGGAAGTGAAGGCCGAGGTGAATGGGGTCACGATTGTGGATGACTTCGCCCACCATCCGACCGCCATTGCGGGCACTCTCACTGCATTACGCGCGCGTTATCCGAAATGCAGACTGTGGGTAATTCTTGAGCCGCGATCGAATACGCTGCGGCGGAACATCCTGCAGGAGGATTTGGCGAAAAGCCTGGCTCTGGCAGATGAAGTAGTGGTCGCGAATGTTTTCAACTCCAGCGCGATCCCGCCGGCCGAGCGGCTTGATTTGGGGGCGCTCGCCGCATCCATTCAGAAACATGGGCGTCATGCGCGCATCATTCCTGGCGTCGACTCGATTGTTCAGCTGGTATCCCCCGAGATACGGCCCGGCGACGTGATCGCCATACTTTCCAACGGCGGTTTTGACGCGATCTACGAAAAGTTGCCGCAGCGCTTGCGCGCTCTCGCCGGCCAAAAAGCGCAAGCTTCCAACGAGCGGCCAGTGGAGGCTTAGTCCTGCGTCCAAGTGCCAGATTCAGTAACGCGGTTTTCGTTGGCCTGGCAATCGCCGCAATCTCTATCCCATGCGTGGCATTCACGACTGCGCCCCTTCAACGGGCGGTTCACTACGAAATTTCTCTAAGTGACGCCGCGGTTAACCTGGTCGACGTAAAAGTCACTGTGGGACCAGGATCATCCTCCGAGCGCGATCTTCAATTGCCGGTGTGGAATGCGCTCTACCAGGTCCGCGATTTCGCACAGTACGTCGGTGATGTAGAAGCTCACGACAGTAGCGGAAAGCCGCTGGTAATCCGCAAGGTGGACAAAAGCCGGTGGCAGGTCCGCGGCGCGCCCGGCGGATTTAAGGTGGAATATCAAATCCTTGCGAATTTGCCTGGACCCTACGGCGCACAACTTAATCCGCACCATGCCTTTTTTAATCTCGCGGAAATTCTGATGTATCCGGTTGACGACCGTCTGTCTCCGCAGCAGATTACGTTTACCAATGTCCCGTCGGGATGGCGGGTGGCGACGTCACTGAAGGAAGCGAGCGCGGGAGCCCGCAATCTTCAAGGGTTCAGCTATGAGGCGCATGATTACGATGCCCTGGTTGATTCTCCAGTCGAGCTGGGATCGTTTAAGGAATCCGATTTCGATGACGAAGGCGGCCACTACCGCGTCGTGGTGGATGCTGATCCCGCCGATTACGACATGCGAAAGGTAGTTGAGAAAATTCACCGGATCGTAACTGCTGAGACTCATTGGATGAACGATCGTCCATTCGATACGTATCTGTTTATCTACCATTTCCCCCGGGGTTCGGGCGGCGGTGGAATGGAGCATGCCTTTGGCACCGCTATCGACGTCGATTCCTCTGTACTGGCGGAAGATCCGCAAACTCTGGCTGACGTTACCGCGCACGAGTTTTTTCACTTGTGGAATGTGAAGCGCATTCGCCCGCAATCGCTCGAGCCGATTGACTACACGAAAGAGAATTACACTACTTCGTTGTGGTTCTCCGAGGGTTTTACCAATACCGTGGGACCCTACATTTTGTTGCGGGCTGGCCTGCTGGATGAAAGCAGCTATCTGAAAGGTCTGGCGCAAGATATCGGAGTGTTCGAACGCCGTCCCGCGCATACCAGACAATCTGCAGAAGAGTCGAGCCTCAACGCATGGCTGGAAAAGTATCCTGCTTACCGGCAGCCCGAGCGCAGCGTTTCCTATTACAACAAGGGCGAGTTGATCGGCATGGTCCTGGATCTGGCTTTACGCGAGGCGACGAACAATGCTTCGTCGCTGCGAGATCTTTTTCAGTGGATGAACCAGCATTACGCGCGCCAGGGGCGTTTTTTTCTGGATTCCGCCGGAGTGCTCGATGCAGTAGAGCAGGTCGGTCACACAAACTTCAAACCATTCTTTAACCACTACGTTTCAGGCACAGACGAAATTCCGTGGAACGATTTCTTCAAAACCGTAGGACTGGAACTGGTGCGCCGTCGGAATGTGGTAGCAAACTTGGGATTTACAGCAAGCCGCGGCTTCGGTTCTTTTCCCCAAGTGGTGTCCATTGATCCCGGAAGCGGCGCTAAGCGCGCCGGACTTAAAGTGGGAGACACCATTGGTGAGATTAACGGAGAAGTCGCAAGCTCCAACTTCGAGCAGCGATTGCGCCAGCTTCCGGCAGATTCGGTGCTGCGCCTGCGCGTGCGCAACGCAGCGGGGGAAACCGAAATACAGTGGAAACTCGCGCCCCTCGAAGAGGAAGAATACAGTTTCAGAGATCTATCCAACATTACACCTCAACAAAAAGCGCGGAGGTTATCGTGGCTCCATGGTGAACCGCAAAATTCCGGAGCGGAGAGTCCATGATCCGCGCGATCTTGATGTTGGGTTTCTGGGCGGCCCTGCTGCCTTTTGCGGCATTGCTGGGTTTTCCCTGGACCCTGCTGACCGGCGACGTCAGCTTTCTCTACCGCATAGGCATGTGGGGAGCATGGACGGGCGTCACGCTGGCAGGGATACGGGTACGAATCATTGGCCGGGAAAAATTGGATCCGGCCCGCAACTACATCTTCATGTCGAACCATGTGTCGAACGTTGACCCCCCGATTCTGCTGCCGTTAATCCCGCGCCGCACTTCGGTCATG
>JAFAWN010000436.1 GCA_019241735.1 Terriglobales bacterium | reverse complement strand
GCCGGCAATTGCCGCTGGATATCCAAGTCCCAATTGTTGCTTTCAGGATTGGGGAAACGCTGGTCGAAAATAACCAGGCCGCTTATCAAAGATCCGTCGGGGATGGACGCGGAAGGGGTCTGCTGCGGCGGTTGGTTGGGAAATGTTCCGGTGCCGAACGCGTTGTTGATCGTCTCAGCGGGGGTAACGGCGGTCCCTGGGAAATTATCATAGGTGGCCTGGAAGGGGGGATTAGCGCGTGCGTTGCCGAATAAATTCCCGAACACCCGGTCATGGAAGATTCCGAATCCCGCGCGGACTGCGGTTTTGCCGTCGCTCCACGGGTCCCATGTGAATCCTAGACGCGGCTCAATGTCTTTGTAATCGGGTTTGTATAATGAGCGGCCCGTGCCTGCGCCAACCGTCTGGAATACTGCCGGTTGCCCGGCCGCCAAAAACATCGGGTCAGTTCGCCGCCGTGCGCTCCACGAGCGGTATCGAAGCACACGATCTACGCCTGGAAAGCGAAGTACGGCGGTATGGATGTAAGCCAGGCGCAGGAAGCCAAACAGTTGCGCGATGAGAACACCCGGTTGCGGCTGGTGGCCAATCTGAGTCGCCGACACGATAGTGAAGGGACAAAGAACTCTGTGGAGACTATAGAATTTCCCATCATATCGGCGTTATACAAATGCCATCTCATCGCGCACAGCAAAATTGGCTGCACTTTGGCGGCAAAAAAGTTCTCTCCAGCTCACGTCCGGTACAATGCATCCATGCCTATCTTAAAGGGATTGGAAGGTATCGTGGCTGAACCGGACGCGCAATTAGACGCAGAATTAAAATTTAATCAGTCGCGATCTTCGCGCGGCATGATTATGCTTGGAATGTAGCGTTCGGTACAGTCGTCAGCCGAATACGCTTACCCGCTTTCCCGGATTTCCCGGGCGACCTGCAGCGTGAACGGGCGAGGGCGATAGCGACAATCGGCAAGACGGCCTCATACTAACTTCCCTTTCTTCGAATATTCATGTCCCTTTAATGATCTGGTAACCAGCGCCGCTCTAACATCCTCCATCTCTGATTCGTAATTCTCAAGCTTTCACTCGCTCGACAGTGGAGGTCACATGCGGTCAAGTTTTCCGCCCTCAGCTCCTGGTTTCCCGGTATTCTTTCGGCTTAGTTTGTTCGCCCTACTTTTTCTGACGCTTTTAACGGTCCAGGGCGTCGCGCAAATTGAGCGAGCTGTTCTCGAAGGCACGGTCACCGATTCATCCGGCGCGGTGCTGCCGGGATCGAGTGTCAAGATTTTGGAAGTGGGCACGGGGCTCAGCCAGGAGCAACTGGCGAATACAAACGGTTACTTTCGCTTTTCGGGCCTGGCGGTGGGCGGTTACAACGTTACTGTCAGCAACAAGAATTTCAAGACCCGGGTGATAGAAGATGTCGTATTGCAGGTGGGACAGACGCGGACGCTGGACACCCGGCTTGAAGCCGGAGGCTATGCAGAGGTTGTAGAGGTTAAGGCATCTTATACACCCGAAAACCGCACCACCGCCGAAGCTTCTACCGTCATTGACAATCTCCAAATCTCCAATCTTCCCAATAATGGTCGGGACTGGGCGAGCTTTACGCTGCTCGCTCCTTTTGCCCAGGACGACGGTGGCGGAGATCAGCGCACCATCCGTTTTGCCGGTCGCGCCCGTGACGATAACAATTTTCAGTTTGATGGCGTGGATGCGGGGGGCATTCAGGAGCAGGCGCAGAAATCACAAACGCGTTTGCAGGTGTCGCAGGATGCGATTGAGGAATACCGCGTCAACAGTGCGCTCTACGACGCTGAATACGGGACCCAAGCCGGCGGACAAATTGACCTGGTCACCAAATCTGGCACCAATACATTGCATGGCTCAGCGTTTGGCTATCTGCGGAATTCCGCCTTTGATGCCCGCAACTTCAACGACTTCGATCTTAACGGCAATGCCGCGATCCCCCCTTTTCGCATGGGCCAGTACGGCTTGACCGTCGGGGGGCCGATTAAGAAAGATAAGACCTTCTTTTTTCTTAGCTACGAAGGGCTGAGGCAATATCAGTCCATTACGTCGCAATTTCTGGTGCCTTCAGGGGCGTGCTGCGGCCAGGATAGTACTACACTTTTGCCGCTGCCTACTTCCTACCAGCAATATGTGCTGAACACTAATCCCCAAATGTGCTCCATCCTTCAGGCATATCCTTGGAGAGCCTCAGTGGGGACGATCAACGGCTGTGCTCCGCGATTCGTTTACCCGGATGCAGCATTTCAGCAGAGCTCGGTGGATCCGAATGCCGACCTCATAACGGCTGCCACGCCTACCACGGTGCATGAGGACACGTGGCTGGTGCGAATCGATCATAAGTTTACTGAGAGCACATCGCTATACGGTCGCGCGCAGCGGGACATCAGCCTGGTGGATGCGCCGAACGGCAGCAGCCTGCCGGCGGACAAGCTTCAAACCATTAACCATCCTGCCAATTATCTGCTCGCGCTCCAGCACCTCTTCACTACCAAACTTCTTAACGAAGCAAAGATCTATGTTAATCGCTCTCCGTTTCATAATCCGCAGTCCAGCGCGCTTCCGTTCTCTGTGGACACGAATAACGAATTCGTCACGTTGAATGACAACACCGCGGATATTGAGATCGGAACCACGTTTGGAATAGTGGATAACCTCACCTGGAGCCGAGGCCGGCACGCATTCAAGATGGGGTTGGAGATTCGCCGCATCCGGCTCAATCAGGGACAGACCGCTGACAATACCCTGGCCTTTGCCGGTTCGAACAACTTTGCGATGGGGAATATTGACAAGCTCACTTACATCGCCCCGTGGTGCTGTCACCGCTTGCGCCGCACTTTTTACATGCCCTACTTCCAGGACGAATGGAAAGCCACCCCCACTCTGACTGTAACCGCCGGTGTGAGATGGGATTATTACGGGGTCGCCACTGAAGCTACAAACCGCACCACCGTCTTCGACCTGAATCAATTTCACGGGGTCTGCCTGGGGTCGGGATCGTTCAACGTGTCACCAGTCCAGCCGGGCACCGGTCCCGTCAATACTCCGCCCTGCCCGAAAAACCCGTCTCTATATAATCCGAACTATAAGAATATCGACCCGCGGGTTGCGCTGGCTTGGGCGCCCAGCGCCTACAACGGCAAAACGGTTATCCGCACTGGCTTCGGCATTTATAGCGGTGCAGCGCAGAACGATGATTTGAATGCCGGCCTGGAAAGCGACACTTTTCGCGTGATTGTTAACTCACCGGGAACGGTAAATCCAGCTTTTGAGCAAACCACGCCGGACCTTTCAGGTGTGCCCAGTCTTCAAAAGACGGCTTCGCATCCGCGTGCCCTTCAGCGTCAAGGCCGGCGGGACCAATATGTTGAGGAGTGGGGCTTAACGGTTGAACAGCAAATGCCCGCCGACTTCCTGTTTTCAATGCAATATCTTGGGAGCCACGGGTTGCGACTATTTTCCCGCGGTGGGGTAAACCTGTGCTCAACCCCGCTGGCCTTCAATCCACTGGACGGAGACTGCGTCCGCCCATTGGATCAATATTATCCTAATCCTGCCAACCCCGACCCCTTCGGCTCGGTGGACATCAAGCGAGATATTGGATCCAGCTCCTATAACGCGTTGGGTGTAACACTGGAACGGCGATTCGTTCAAGGATTATCCCTCCAAGCCCGATATACGTGGTCTCATTCCATCAACGACGGTTCGGTGGGAGGGGGCGAGTCTAATGGGCCGGAAAACGTAACTTGCCTTCCTTGCGACAATGGACCGAGCATCTTCGACATTCGGCACAACATCACCGTGAACTCGGTGTACGAGCTTCCTTTCGGTCACGGGAAGGCTTTTCTGAATGGCCCCGGCGCGTTTGGCAAAATTCTTAGCGGATGGACCTTGAGCGGCATCGGTCTGTGGCACACGGGCCACCCGCTCACGGTGTTCATGGACCTGAGCAACCCGATCACGAATCCCAGCAATCAGTTTTTTGCCGCAGGCCTCCCCAGCACGTATCTTCTTCCTGACGGCAACGATCAGACTACCCAACGCCCCGACATCATTCCGGGTGTGCCGCTAACACTTCCAGGTGCGGGACATAACGGCGTGCCCCTAATCAATCCCGCCGCATTTACCGCTCCGCCGGTGGATGCAAACGGAAGCTTTCTGCGCTATGGCAATGAACCGAACGGCGCGATACGGGCATTGCCTTCCTGGCAAATCGATGTAGCACTCGCCAAAGAGACGAAATTGACGGAACGGTTGGCCATGGAATTCGGGGTTGAAGCATTCAACATTTTTAATCACGTGCAACTGGGCGATCCCGGGGCTTTGACCCTGAGTTACGACACCTCGGTGTCGGGGACGAATCTGGCAATCCCCGCCAATTTTGGGATGATCAGCTCCACCGTGAACT
>JAFAWN010000276.1 GCA_019241735.1 Terriglobales bacterium | reverse complement strand
TGCAGCATGTCGAGCGCCTCGCCGCCTCGGCACTCGCCGATGATGACGCGGTCGGGCCGCATACGGAGGCTGTTGATAACCAGCTGTCGCTGCCGCACCGCGCCCTTGCCTTCAATATTAGGGGCGCGGGTTTCCAGGCGCACCACGTGTTCCTGCTTCAATTGCAGTTCCGCCGCGTCCTCTATAGTGACAATCCGCTCCGAGTTTGGGATGTAGCCGGAGAGCACATTCAGTAATGTCGTTTTGCCGGCGCCGGTCCCGCCGGAAATCAGCAAATTGAGCCGGCCCTTGACCATGGCGGAGAGCAATTCCAGCATGGGTTCGGTCAGGGACTTATTCTCAATCATGTTGCGCGCCGTAACCGGGTCCCGGCCAAATCGGCGGATAGAGAGGCAAGGCCCGTCAATCGCCAGCGGCGGAATGATGGCATTTACGCGCGAGCCATCCGGCAACCGTGCGTCCACCATCGGCGAGGATTCATCCACCCTGCGTCCCACCCGCGAAACGATGCGATCGATGATCTGCATCAGGTGCTGATCATCTTTGAAAGTTAGGCCGGTTGGTTCCAGCTTTCCCGCGCGTTCGACGTAAACCCGATCAAACCGATTCACCAGAATGTCGGAGATCGTATGGTCCTTTAACAATGGCTCCAGGGGACCAAGGCCGAAGATCTCATCCAGAATTTCCCGGGAGAGTCTTTCGCGCTCGGCAAAGCTGAGAGGGACCGCTTCGCTGTTGACAGTATTGCGAATGAGCAGCAGCACTTCGTCCCGGGCGGCGTCGCCGGGAGTTCGCCCCAATTTTTCCAGGTCTAGGCGGTCGAGAATTTTGCGGTGAAGGTCCGCCTTAACCTGCTGGTACTCGCTTCTCTCGAAAGTTTGCGTAAGAGCCATGAGAATTTCAGACAGCTTGGACTACACGGTTGAACCTAAACTGTTTTGAACAAGGACCACGCCGTGCGCTTGACGTCGAGATCGTTTTTCGTGAGATGGGCCGCCAACCCGTGGAACGATCGCGCGATGTCGGTGTGACCCTGTTGCAGGAGAGGAGTTCCGCGGTCAATCGCCGTCGAAACGGCAAAATACTGATTGGGAATTTTCCAAAGCAATTTTACTCCGGCGGCCGCTTCAGCATCGGTTTCACTGAATCCCGTAATTTTGCGGAAACGATTCAGCAGCAACCAAACCCGCTCTCGACCTGCGGTCTCCTGCAGATATTGCTGTGCGCGGGCCGCACTCCACAGGGCGGCAACATCGGCATGCGCGACCAGCAGCACGGCTTCCGACAGGTTACTGATCAGGCGCGTGGTCGCGTCCATGCGGGTGGAAGCATCCACTACGATGTAGCGGAAATGAGCGGCCAGCATATCGAAGAGCCGCGCATACTCAGCAGTGGAAGGTTCAATGGCCTGCGGAGTCGCGGCACCTGCGAGTAATTGCAGGCCATCGTTGTATCGGGTGGTAAAACTTTCCAGAAGAGAGCTATCGAGCCGGTGCAGATTGCGGATCGCGTCCGCCACGGTGAACAACGGCTTCAAGTTCAGATGGAGGGAGGCATGACCAAGCGGCGCGATGTCCACCAGCACCACGTTGCCATGGGCCGCTTGCAGTGCTAAAGCCAGATTGACGGCGATAGTCGTGGCGCCGCTGCCTCCTTTAGCATTCACCACGGTAAAAATCTTGCCCCGTGATCCTTCCCGATGCAGCTTTCGCTTGGCTGCAGTCTGACGTATGAACGCTTCCAGTAAATCGGTCGTCGTAGTAGGCCGTTCAATGAATTCGCGCGCGCCGGAACGCATAGCGCTGACGATAACCTGCGGCTGCGACATGCTGCCGACTGCAAACAGGGCGGGGTCCGGGACTTCCTGGCGGAGCAGTTCAATCCCTCGCAAAGCCTGCGCGGCCCCATCAGGTGGAATGTCCACCAGTATCACGTCAGGATTCGCACTTTGCACGCGCCGTATCACCGGGTCAGTAGCAGCCACGGGGAAGCTGGCGCAGGTATGCACCACCTGGGCCACACTGGTGCCGTCCACCAGCACTTGCAGCATGGCCCGTTGCTCGCTATCCGGGGCGACGATGACTACGGTGAGTTCGGGCATCAGGCCTGGTTCCCCATTAACTGTCTAACCCCGTCTCGGGCACATTGTTGTCAGGTGAAACTCCAACTCCCGACCCCTTCTATTTAGTGCCGCTGCCCGGGGGCCTCCCGTCAAAGGTGTTCTTGTCCAAGTACGGCTTCGGAATAACTGGCGGCGCCGGCGCCTGCGTGCTGGGGGCAATACGCCGAGCGGTACACAGCACCATCAGCTCGCTGTTATTTTTCGATAAATTTTTGCTCTTAAAGAAGTTGCCGAGGATCGGAATATCCCCCAATCCCGGAACTTTGTTCATGATGCTGGTGACGCGATTGTCCATCAGGCCGGCGATCACAAAACTTTGTCCATCCTGCAACTCAAACTCCGTCTCTGCCCGGCGGGTGCTCAGCGCGGGCACTGTGAACCCGGAGATGGTAAGCGCGTTGGTGAAGTCCAGCGTGCTCACCTCCGGCGCCACCCGCAGATGAATATTGCCGTTGGGCATGATGACCGGGGTGAATTTCAGTTTCACGCCAAATTCCTTGAATGAAATCGTGACCGCCGTGAAACCCTGCCCGGGCTGAACGATGGGAAAGGGAAACTCGCCGCCGGCCAGAAAACTTGATTCCTTTCCGTTAACGGCGATGAGATTGGGCTCTGCCAGGATCTCCAGCACGTTCTTTTGCTGCAGAGCTTGAATCACCACGCCTAGGTTGATGTCAGAGCGAAACAGAAAAAGATTCAACGGATTCGTGAGATTGATGGTTGGCGGAGTGGCGGCGGTGGAAGTGGAGGTGGTTGCGCCAGCCGTGGTAGTGCTCGCGGAACTTGTCGAGACCCCGACGCCCCCGTACTGGCCGGTCGTCAATGAGCCGGTTACGTGCCCAGTTCCCGGACTGAAAAAGTTAACCCCCAGCTGAGTGAGAGCACTCCGGTCCACTTCCGCGAACTTCACCTCTAGAAGCACTTCCTGCGCCCCCACCGGGCCAAACGTCAGCACGTTGACCACGTTCTTGGAGTAGGCCTCGGCAATCATTCCAGCGCGCTTGGAAATATCTTCAGTTGTGACATGCCCGGAAAGCACGATGGCGGAGCGCGAAGGCGTGACCGTAATCTGCTCTTCCGGGAAAACCCTTCTTTCTTCTTCCGCGGCGGCGCTGACATCGACATCCACCCGCAAGTCAAAGCTGCGAGAGCGTTCGAGTTCATCCCAGATCAACAACGAAACCTCGCCCGCAGCGTGGCCGTGCACCAGAATTTGAGTTGGGGTAACGACTATGGCGTCCGCCACATTGGGATCCGTTACCGAAATGCGTTTGAGCCGTTCGGTGGTGTTGATCAGCAGCGACTTCCCTACCATCACGCGCAGCGGCGCGGCGCCCTGAGGCTCTGCCTGCGGGCTTTGCGAAGGACTGGCGTCCGTCGGGGATTGCGCCGGGGCCGCCTGCACATTTGGAGCAGAAGGCTGGTCCTGCGGGCCAGCCATGGCCGGAGAACACAACAGCAGCAGAAGACCCCATAGCATCAGCCTGTTCTTCGCCGTTTGCCTCTTCTCCGGATCCTTCAGCATGTTTTCTGTCCTCAGAAATTCGTTCTTAGAACTTGGTTTCGTCCTTCTTATCGCCGCGGATGATTTCGATCGTATAAGGAGTGGCTGCCATAGGCGCTGTCGCCACTTTCTTTGCTTTTACCTTGGGCGCAGCAGGTGCGGCGGGAGGAGGAGCGTACTTGTAAAGCGTACCGGTCTTGACCGCTGCCAGCTCCTGTTGCCGGGTGTCCAGCGGGTTCCGCAGCGCCAGCTGTATATGTCCCTGTGACGTTGCCAGGGTCAGCTTCTGGGCATCATCCGGGGATACCAGGAGAGTAACGACTGGCGCCGATTGCGGCTCGCCTGCTGAATCCCGCTCCAGCCT
>JAFAWN010000200.1 GCA_019241735.1 Terriglobales bacterium | reverse complement strand
GCCTGGAACGTCTACTGGCAGACTTCTTGCCGGCACACATGTTTGAAATGCAATCGCCGGTTCCCGAAGGTGGCGGACGTCCTGACGCGATGATCAATTTCCCCGACCGCCGGCTTCCCATCGACGCCAAATTTCCGCGGGAGCAGGTCCTGGCATTGTTTGAGAGCAACGTCGAAGCAGAGATTGTCAGCGCGCGTCACGAGTTCGTGCGGGTAATGAAGATCGAAGGCAGGCGTATTAAGGCATACATCCAACCCGAACACGGCACGACTGAAATCGCGTTGATGTATTTGCCCAGCGAAACGCTTTACATGGAGGCCGTCCGGAATCGCGACCTGGCCGACTGGCTGAACCAGCAGCATGTGTTTCCGGTTTCACCCAACACGTTATTAATGACGCTGCACACCATTGCGCTGGTGCATAAATGGTATGAAGTCGCCAGACGTTTTGAAAAGAGCCGGATGGAACTGGCGAAGGCGCAAAAGTCGTTCGACTTCTTCCAAAACCAGTTTGAAAACGTTGGGAAGAACCTGAATAAAGCCCAGGAGGCGTTTGAAACCGCACAGCGTCATCTGAAGACTTACCGCGGCAAAGTCACCGTCCTCAGCGGACAGGAGCAGCTGGACCTCGACAGCAGCAAAAACGATGGCAGCAAAAACGGCGAGGAGTCCCTGCCCCTCGCCGATAAAGCCAGCGCCTGATTTGCGCCGGCCCTTTTCGCAATTTCCTAGCTTCGAGACATGGTGAACGAGCCGGAATCGTTCGTACATCCAGAAGTGGTTCCGTTCAGTGACCAGGTTCCGGAGATAGTGTTGTTCTTAACTGTTCCCATCAGCGTCAGCGTGTTACCCGTGGGGTTGGTTGAGTTTACGGTCAGATTCAATGACCCGCTGACGTTTCCGTTGAAGTCTCCGCTCAAACTGGCTGAGGCGGTCTCAGTATAATTTCCAGCCGTGAAGCAGTTATTCTGTGATGAAAACGTGAGGTTCACGACCGTCACGTTCGTGCCGCTGGTCTCGGTGAATGAGGTCCCGAAACCGTAAACCGTCTGACCGTTGGAATCCGTCAAATTAGCATTCCAATTGCCTGTAATATTCGCTTCGGTGCTCGAGCTCCCTCCGCCACACCCGATGAGCAAAGAAATAAGAACGGTCGCAATCGCGATACCAAACTTGTTCATCCCTGCCTCCATAACTACGCTTCGGTACTAGAACCCGCAATTTTGGCAAAAGTTGCGCCCTTTGAGATGCGAATTTCGCGCCTGGGGGATGCAAACAGAGCGGGTAAATAGCTCGAATTCGCTGCAAAATAAAAAAGCCCCATTTGTCGGGGCTTTCTCATTGACCTGACTGGAAGCTACTGTTTCCGTGCGTTGTGCTTGTCGCGATAGATCTGCCGCGATACTTTATTTTGCTGCTGATTGACCTGACGCCGCTCCGCCCCAGTCAGCTTGCCGCCATTCGCTGCGCGATCGTTACGAACCTCCCGGTTAATGCCAGCCTCGCGCTTTTCCAGATGGGCGGTCTCGCCGGCAGTTAACTGCCCGCTCTTTACGCCCTGTGCGATCCGGTCCTGCTGATTTTCGGCGCGCTTGCCGACTTCGCTCTTCGGATTGGTATTCTGCACGGCGGCATTATGTTTATCCGCATAAATCTGCTTTGAAAGCTGATTCTGTTGCTGGTTAAGCGTGGCACGGTCAGCGGTAGTCAGATGACCGTTGTCCAGTTTGCGCATATCGCGTTCTTCCTGGTTTACTTTTGATTCTTTGTTTTCGAGATTCGCAGTTTCGCCGGCCGTCAGCTGTCCGCTCTGGACGCCATTTGCGATCCGGTCTTGCTGGTTTTCTTTGCGGCCATTGATGGTCGTACTGGTTGCCGCAGACGTGTTTGCAGTTTGCGCAACCACGGGTAACGTAAGCGCAGCCATTGCGGCGCCAAGCATGATTCCTTTCAGACTATTCATATATGTTTTCTCTCCTTTATGGCGGCTGGAGCCGGACTCAATAAATGCCGCACCTGACATTTCCAAACACTCCGCCCAGTAAATTGTTGCGTAGGTGAGGCGGGAACAAAAAGGTTACGTTGGATTAGTCCGAAGGTTACTGCTTCTAATTCGTCGGCGTGGCTCAGATTCCGATTTCGATGCGCGTACGCGGATCCAAAAAATCGCGCAATGCGTCGCCGATAAAATTGAATGACAACACCGCAAGCATGACGGCGGCAGCTGGAAACAGCACCAGGTGAGGGGAGTCAAATAAATGCGCTCGTCCATCACTGAGCATTGATCCCCAGCTGGCAGTTGGGGGCGGAACGCCCAATCCCAAAAAGCTCATTGTTGCTTCAGCAAGTATCGCCCCCGCCATGCCAATTGCAGCCTGCACGATCAATGGCTGAATAATGTTCGGCAGGATATGGCGAATCATTACCCGCAGATCAGTTGCCCCCAAGGCCCTCACAGCTTCGACGAATTCCCGCTCCCGGGTGGCCAGCACCTGGGCGCGAACCAGGCGCGCATATCCCACCCAGCCTCCGAGTGAGAGAGCCAGTACAAGATTAAAAAGGCTCTGCCCGCGAAAGGCGACGAAAGCGATGGCGAGCAGAATTCCGGGGAATGACAGAAATGCATTCATTACTATTACGTTCGTAAAGCGATCAATGCCTCCTCCGTAATAACCTGCGATCGAACCCACAATTAATCCCAGTAGCAAAGAGGCGGTAACCACGCAAGACCCAACCAGCATGGAGATGCGCGACCCGTAGATCAGCCTTGAAAGGATGTCGCGGCCCAGTTCGTCGGTTCCGCACCAGTGAGCTGGAGATGGGGGAGACAGGCGCGCGGGCAAGTTAATATCTGCGGGATCATACGGAGCAATCCATGGCGCTGAAATCGCGCAGAAAATAAACGTAACTACCAGAGCAGCCCCGATTGCCGCCAGGTAGTTGTGACGGGCAACAGTTCGAAGTGATCTGAAAGTGCTGGACACGGGGAAAAGGGCAACCTACCACATCACCGCCTGGATTGGGCTGATTAAATGGCCCGCTCGGTTCGGCGGGCGCCGTGTCATTTCTTGCCGGCCGGAGCCGCGGTGTTCGCACGCTGCAGGCTTGGGGCATCCACGGAATAGCGATGCACGCAGCGCCAATGGTCGCCGCCGCCAGTGTTTGCCCAGACATCCACAATAAAATGCGTTTCGGTCAACGGCGCGCCTGGTTGCTCAAAGGTTTCAGTCAAAAGAAAGCCGGCGACGGAAACATCGGCGCTCACCGGGTCCACAGTCATTTCGTGTACCTGGAAAGACTGTAGCCTGCGCCCGAAAACATTTCTAATCCACTCCTCGCGGGAAGTGTCCGACGCAGTAGCCGGTACCCTGACCCTGAATTGATCGGCGAAAAGGCGGTTAAGAGCGCCTTCATTCCTTTCCTGCACCGCCAGCAATCCCTGATTCTCGAGCTCGGTGAAAAAGATTTGAAGCCGCGACTCGGGGGACTGGGCGCGGTTCTTCGTTGCCTGCCCGGTTGCGACTGCGGCCAGCGCGGCACACCCCGCGAGCGCAATAATTCTCGCCGTTTTCATAGTTCTCAGCATCCTCTATAATCGCAGACTTGTTTTGATCCCTTACGTATCGCACAGCAGCC
>JAFAWN010000380.1 GCA_019241735.1 Terriglobales bacterium | reverse complement strand
TCGAGTTGTTTAAGCACATCTACTCTCCCATCTCAGGCGTTGTAACGAAGCGGAACACCGACATCGGAGCTCTGATCAATGCTGGAAATGCAGGGCCTAATCAGGAGCTGTTTGATGTCGCGCGTATTGACCCAATTCGCATATATGTGGACGTTCCCGAGACCTACGCTCCGTCCATTCATCACGGGGTTAAAGCCAATATCGAGTTAGGGGAATTGATCAGGCAGCGTTTCACTGGCGCTGTGGTTCGCACTGCGAATGCTATAGATCCTGCAACTCGAACGCTGCATACCGAAATTGACGTTCCCAATCCCGATGGAAAGTTATTGCCTGGTTCGTACGCGCAAGTACACTTCGCGCTGAATGTGCAAGCCCCGCGACTGGTGCTGGCGGTAAATGCGTTGTTGTTCCGGGCGGAGGGACCGCGAGCTGCCGTGGTTGGTAGCGACGAGAAAATACATCTCAAGCCGGTTGTCATTGGCCGGGACTACGGCACCGAGGTTGAAATCTTGAGCGGTATCGACGTGAACGATTCGATAGTGTTGAACCCGAGTGATGCTCTCGAAGAAGGGGAGCACGTGCGTGTCACATCGTCACAGCAAGGCGGCCAGTCGTGAGAACACTCTCTCCTTTATGGGCGATCATTATCCTGGCGGCCGCAACCCACGCCGTTGGCCCAGACTATAAAAAGCCTGACACTGCCATCCCCGCACATTGGCAAGCACCGGTTCCGTGGCAGGACGCGAGCCCTCTCGACACCATCCCTAAAGGCTACTGGTGGAAAATTTTCGGGGATCCCGAGCTCGACGAATATGAAGACCGGGCAATGGCCAATAACCAGACGCTCAAGGCGGCTGTCGCGCGCCTTGCCGAAGCGCGGGCGACAGCGCGTGTAACTGCGGCGGATTTATATCCGCAAGTTAACCTCGGCGCTACTACCTCCCGTGAGCGGTTGTCAGCCAATCGCCCTGTAAACGGCGCACCCATAACTCCCACTGCGGTGCAGCAGTCTGATTTTGTCATCCCGTTCACGCTCAACTATGAGATTGATCTGTTTGGGAGGGTGCGGCGAAGCGTAGAAGCTGCGAACGCTTCGCTTCAGGCATCCGCAGCGGACCTCGAAAATGTGAGGCTGATGTTGAGCTCTGACCTGGCGGTGGATTATTTTCAAGTGCGTGAGCTGGACGCTGAAATCGCCGTCGTTAATAAAGGAATCGAGTACCAGCAAAAAGGACTCGTTCTGGTGGAGCGCAGGCACACCGGTGGCGTGGTTTCCGGACTCGATGTCGCCCAGCAGCAGGCGATTTTAGACTCTTCTTATACTCAACTTCATCAGCTGCAACAACAGCGGGCCCAGTACGAGCATGCGGTTGCAATGCTGCAAGGCCTTCCAGCATCAGATTTTCGCGCTCCCGTACGCCCCCTGGATGTAGATCCGCCGCCGGTTCCACTCAGCGTCCCTTCCGAGTTGTTACAGCGGCGTCCGGACATCGCTACCGCGGAAAGAAGAGTTGCTTCGGCCAATGCCCAGATCGGGGTAGCGCGAGCTGCACTTTATCCCAGTATTTCGCTCACCGGGACCGAGGCCGGTTTTGAGAGCCGTCACGTAGCGTCGATTCTCAACGCTCCCAGCTTTTTCTGGTCTATTGGGTCGGCGGCAATCGAGCCGATTATTGCCGGCGGGCGCTATCATGCGCGGCTTGATTATGCTCGCGGCGTCTACGCCGAAGAGGTTGCGAATTATCGCGAGTCCGCTCTGGTCGCTTTTCAACAAGTCGAAGATGCGCTTTCTGGTTTAAACGCGCTGGCGGCCGCTTCGGAATCGCAGCAGCGCGCAGTCGCCGATTCCTCGCGCTACCTGAATATTGCGAACATCCGGTACACCGGCGGTCTGGTGACCTATCTCGACGTTATTACCGCTCAAGTTCAGGCTCTTGCCAACGAGCGTCTGGCGACGCAGTTAATGGGGCAGCGCCTGATCACATCCGTGTATCTGGTAAAGGCCTTGGGCGGGGGCTGGGACAGCTCGAGCATCGCTTCGCTCGGCGTGAAGCCCAGCCTCAAACAAGCCGTGCAGCAGTAGTGGTTGTTATTCGCTCGCGATCTTTTCGCCGCGTTTTAAGGTGCGATCGAAGAAGTACAGCGTCTCAGCGTAAGCCCTGATCCAGTCTTTCCATCTCAAGAAACCGTGGATTTCATCCGGTAAAATCAGCTGCTCAAATGGCACGTGTTGTCGCCGCAAGCGCTGCACCAGGTCCACAGTCTGGGTGAACGGAACGTTGCGGTCGTCATCCCCGTGGATAAGCAATACCGGCGATTTCCAGGTAGATATGTACGCATTCGGAGACGATTCCCAAGCCAGTTTGATCGCAGCTTCGGCGTCGGGCGGCCGCAATGCCAGGTTTCCGAAGAACGGATCTTCAGTAAGAAAAACGCTCCAGTCGTGCACGCCGTGGAAATCAACCCCTGCCTTGAATAGGTCCGAGTTTCGAGCGAGACCCATCGCGGTCAGGAAGCCGCCATAGGAACCACCCCATAATCCAATTTTGTCTTTGTCAACCTTGGGGAGCGACTGCAGATATTTTCCCGCTGCAACAATATCTTTGTATTCGGCTGCGCCCCGCCAGACGGTATTTGGTGGCTCGCGAAACGCGCGGCCGTACATAATTCCCAGGCGGTAGTTGACGGAGAGAACGGCGTAACCGCG
>JAFAWN010000300.1 GCA_019241735.1 Terriglobales bacterium | reverse complement strand
ACCAACGCAAGGCGTCCAGCCGAAAGCGAAGGCGAATCCGATCAGGAAAGCACCCCATACAGTGCTGCCCCCTTTAACATTATGCAATCGCTTGTCCGCGTAGAGAGCCTTTATCCGGAGAAGTCCAGTCAAATGCAGACCAAACAGAATTATGACCACCCCGGCAATTTGCGCCAGCAGCGATTTGTAGCGGGCGAGCAACTGACCCACTTCCGTAGAGATAGCGCCGAGAGTGACGAACACTACGCTGAATCCGAGGATAAACCCTGTGGAATTCAGCATCACTTTGCGCAGCAAGTGACCTTGATGAGCCTTGAGGTCCTCGATCCCCGCACCCGAAATTAACGATACGTAGCCGGGCACAAGCGGCAGCACGCATGGCGACAGAAATGAAACCAGGCCTGCCGTGAATGCGGCCAGAGGAAGTGGAAGGCTTGCCATTCTCAGTATTCTAACGCGACAGAACGCAAATGCGGACGACGGATGATCACGCTGGAGGACAATCAGCGATGCGGAGATTCGGAAGGCTCCGGCCGCGAGTCATTCGGAGCGGAAGACAAAGCTTTCCGCACAAAGCTGGTGGGCATGGTTGCAGTAACCACGGAACGATCTTTATGTTGCTCCACCTTCAGGCTGGCAAAAAATTTCTGCACGTCGGGATCGCCCCCGCGCGTCGCCCCCGTGCCGGCGGCGTGAAACAGCGCCAGCAAGGTGTTTACTTGCTCACTGATGTGGTGGGCTTCTTCTTCGCTCCCAGCGAGTATTTCGACCCGGCAATGGACCGCGCCGAGATATCGCACTGAAGCAATCACGGTGGCAGGGGTTGCCGGTAGGTCCACTGGCAGTCCGGCCTGTGCCATCGCCGGCTTCAACTTAAAAACTCCCCAGGCAAGGCTTGCCAGAGGCACGTGGTCATAGAATTGCCGCAGCAGCGCGGGGCCCCGGAATGGCGATGCGAGTTTATGCGAGCGGTCAATCATTCCGCGAATCACACCGGGATCGTCGTCATTGGACGCGGCGACAGTGTCCACGCCGAGAATTGCCACCCGCAAGGTTCGCCCCTCCAGGGGGATGCTGTAAATATCGATGGATCCGTAATGCTCGACGGATCCGGCAGTTTTCCCCAGATAGTCTCGAAGACGTTCACCCTGAATCCTGGCGATGAAAACTTCCGAGAAGTGCGTTTGCTGACCTGCATTCGAATTGGGCGCGTAGGAGATTGCGAACGCGGCCTGCTCGAGATCGCGCTCGAACTGGAACCCGGTCGATTGAATGAAGGCTTCGTACTGCGGATTGTGGGAGACCGGCGGCAGATCGCTGAAAAGATTCGCTCGCCGCATCCATTGCAGGTTTACATATACGAACCCGTCGGCCGAGGGCAACAGGCGGGCCGGCTCGGGCGGCGCATGCTTGCGCAAAACAACCACCAGCGCGACCGCTGCCACCGCCAGCAGAACTCCTAAAGCTATGGGGAGACGCCTTCGAATGCGCATGTAAGACTGGGCTGCAATCTCCCGATGTGTCAGCAATGAGGATTGGGCCCGCGAAAGGCAATAATAGCACCCAGCCTCCCGACCTGCGTCTTGGTCGCAGCATCTAGAGATGCCGCCTGTTGCACGTGCAAGGCCGTTTATGATATCTTTTCAGTTTATCCCAGACAGCACGAAGGGGGCGTAGGGACAGTCTGTTTCGCAGATGTCCAGCCTGCTGGCGTAGCTCAGCTGGTAGAGCATCTGATTTGTAATCAGAGGGTCAGGGGTTCAAATCCCTTCGCCAGCTCCAGCATTAATAATTAAGCACGGTCAAGAAAGCACGGGCTGCAGGCAATTTAACAATCCCACTCAAAAGGAAATGATGTTGCGCGTGTGGCGATGAACGCGCATTTCTGTAATCCAGTTGTGACGCTGTTTCTGGGCAGGTTGCGTCTATCGTCTGCGCCCTGTACTTGGGAATATTAAAGGACGAGCGAGATTCGACTTTCTGCACAGGTGGGTGAGTGGTTAAAGCCAACAGACTGTAAATCTGTCCCTCCTAGCGAGGTACGAAGGTTCGAATCCTTCCCTGTGCACCATTGATTAAGTAAAGATTGCGAGTGGTGAGTTGGCGATCAGCGTGAATCGGTTGTGGCTGGCTTTCGCCGCGTATGTCCTTCTGGCGATCCTGGCGGGAACGACAATCAGCGATCGCCGAATTCGATTGGCAACGCTGGCAGTTTTAGCAATGTTCGCCTTAAAGACGTACCTTCGACGGCGGGATGCGATCCATCCGGAAGTAGAAGCCGATGGGAGCGATATTCAGCCGATGTAGCTGGGTTTCTGGCGCAATTTTTTGGCAGGGAAACGTTGATAAGACGTTGCGGCAGCGAAGCGTTGGCGCAACAAGTAAGGAAGAAGTCATCAGTGGTTTGTGATCCTGATCATCGGCTCCATAAGATCTGAGCTTTATAGATCGGGAACGGGATTAGGCCGATGTAGCTCAGTTGGTAGAGCACTCCCTTGGTAAGGGAGAGG
>JAFAWN010000211.1 GCA_019241735.1 Terriglobales bacterium | reverse complement strand
AGAGACTTTCGGCGTGGGTGAATGCCCCGGATGCAACAGTCTCTTGAGGTGGCTGACTGCCATTCACCGGTTCGGGGCCCGGCAGAAAAGGCGTCGGGGACGCGACCGCGGCGACAATCTGCGCCAGGCGCTCCAGAATAACGTTGTCATTGGAGTTGAAGGCCTGCGGTTGGGGGGAAAATACTTCAATAATCCCAAGAATATTCCCGCGAGCGTGGATGGGCGCGGCTACCATCGATCGAATCCCCAAGGCGCGACAGCTTTCGCGGTCAACGCGAGGGTCGTTATCGCTATCTTCGCAAGACAGCAATGTCCCGGCACGCACGCATTTCCCGGAGAAGCCATCGCCCACACGGAGCCGCATGCCAAGAGGCGGCGCGCTGGAGCCGGTCCGGGCGCGGCAAACCATTTCTTGAGTGCCGGGAACATCAGCGAGAGCTATCGCGGACCCGGAAGCCCGGGTAAAAGTCTGGGCACGCGCAGCTATCAATTGCAAGGCTGCATCGGGGGCTGATTTCAATGCTTCCACTTCCCGTTTCACCGCTGCCAGCGCTATTAAGACCGAACTGTAGTCGGAAGGAGCAGGCGGCACGGGTTCACTGAGGTTTGGCAATGTTTCAAGTTCAGCCGGTTTCGTGGTTACTGTAATTGGGTCGCTTTTGCCAGCGGCGGCGATCGCGTTGACAACCAGCCACTGACGGAGATGACGGCGGCATTCTTCGTGCATCTGTGGAAAGTGGATCCCGCTTCGTCCGGTTACATCCGACCAGACCACGCGGCCCGCGGCGGGTATGAATGCTTTGGTTGCTACCAGATCGAGGAACAGATTCACGTCGCGGTTTGGAGTCAACGGAGGCGAGGTCTGGATGGACATACCTTGCTCGCTGATGTTCAAAACTTCGCTAAGATCAAGGACCATCCGGCTTGAGTTTTCGGCGAAACTCGCATAAGCAGGAATATGGACCTTTTGACGAGGACTGAGTCGACGGTTCGAGAAGGCTGCTTCTGCGCGCGCGCCAACACTTACCGGGTTAGTCCCGGAGGTGCTCATAGAATTCCATCTTACTCTAGCGGAGATGGACCGAATACAGGCCGAACCGCCAGCCTGGAGCTGGATTTGGCGATAATACGCAATCGGGTCGTTAATCTGTGGAAAAGTGGCGCAGGGAAACCGTGAGAGTACCTAGCCAACGCGCTCTTCAAAAACGTTCGGCTCTGGCAAGAGCGACGGCGGGGCTGTAGTCTCAAAAGCATCATCGAAGCAGCGCTGCAACGCCTCCGCCAGCGCAACTGGGAAAACAGATGTGAGCAGATTGATATCGAGCTGAAGATCTTGCGCGCTATAAAGCCTGAAGATCTTGATGCTACCCATTGGTTGCATGTGAGTGGTCACAAGCTCCAGAGTCAAACTCCAGGTGCCGTGTCGGTCATAACTGAAGTAGCTGCCTACTTTCTTCCAGCGGAGGCAGGTTTCTTGTCCCCAAGCTGGGTTGACCTGAAGGCCGGGAATCTCAGGAAGAGGAAACGGGGCAATAGGCAAATGTAACTCGAACGCATCAAAATCATTGCTCCCGAATGCCGCAGCAAGAATGCTACCCACCTGCGCGTAATTGTGCGCGACTTTCAACTCCTCGGTCGCGCGGCGAATCGCAAGGTTGTTAATGACGATCTGCCGCTGTTCGATCGTGCGATGGGCCACCCGCCGTAGTTCTCCAAACTCCAGGTACCCCAAATGCTGAACGCCAATCCATACCCCAGTGCCAACTACGACGAGCACCAGCCCCAGAGTGCTGCCCGATGGCCAGAGTAAAAACAGGCTAAGCATGGCGAACATTCCCGAGACCGCGTACAGCACGATCACAACCTGGCGATGGGACAGCCCCAGCTGGAGCAGCTTGTGATGGATGTGCTCCCGGTCAGCAGTGAATACCGGCCGGCCGCTGACGTAGCGGCGTATTACCGAAAGCGCGGTCTCCAAAATCGGCAGCCCGCACGAGACTACCGGAATCGCGACTGCCACAACCGTCGGAGCCTTCTGGGCGCCGTCCAACGCCAGCGCGCTAAGCATGAAGCCGATAAATAGACTTCCACAATCGCCAAGGAAAATCGTGGCCGGATTGAAATTGAAGCGCAGGAATCCGAGAATTGCCCCCGCCAGGGCCAGGGTCATCAGGGCAACCATCCCCGATTGGCTCAAAAGCCCGACCACGAATACAACCAGAGTAGAAAACAGCGCCGACCCGGCCGCCAGCCCGTCGAGGCCGTCGATCAGGTTAAATGCATTGGTGATCGCCAACACCCAAAGAATGGTCAGTGGCAGCCCGACGAACCAGGAGAAGTGGTGATTGCCAAAAAGAACAGGCAGATCGATGATGCGCAGTCCGCCGGCAAAAAGCATCGCCCCCGCTACGGCTTGGACGACAAACTTAAAGTAAGGCCCAACGGGGCTGATGTCGTCATAAACGCCCAGCAGGAATATCACGGTTCC
>JAFAWN010000314.1 GCA_019241735.1 Terriglobales bacterium | reverse complement strand
GGGGCGAGCTTATCTGCACGACCAGATCGACGCTGCCAATATCAATTCCCAACTCCAGCGACGCGGTCGCCACCAGGGCTTTGATCTCTCCCTCTTTAAGTTTCTTTTCCGCGGCCAGCCGGATTTTCCGCGAAAGGCTTCCGTGGTGGGCGGCCACCGCATCTTCGCCTATGCGCTCGGAGAGCTGGTGAGAGAGTCGCTCCGCCAGCCTTCGCGTATTCACGAAAATCAACGTGGAGCGGTGCTGCCCGATCAGTTCGACCAGGCGGTTATAGATTTCATCCCACATCTCATTGCTGGCAACCGGGCCCAATGGACTGGGCGGAACTTCGACCGCCAGGTCCAGCTTTCGGCGGTGGCCTACATTCACAATCACCGGCGCAGGATGGCCGTTGCCGGTCAGGAAGTGCGCAATCTCTTCAATCGGCTTCTGCGTAGCGGAAAGCCCGATGCGCACCGGCGGACGCACAGTGAGTATCGCGAGCCGTTCCAGCGACAGGCTCAGGTGAGCGCCGCGTTTGTCGTCGGCGACGGCGTGAATTTCATCCACGATTACGGTTTCCACGTCACGAAGGATCGTCCGGCTTTTTTCAGCGGTCAGCAGGATGTAAAGCGATTCCGGCGTTGTGACCAGAATATGTGGAGGACGCTTCAGCATCGCCTGGCGTTCCCGCGCCAAGGTGTCACCGGTGCGGACGGCAGTGCGGATTTGTGGCATCAGTAAACCGCGCTCCCCGGCCATTTGAAGAATTTCGCCCAGCGGGACTTCGAGGTTCTTCTGAATGTCGTTGCCCAGGGCCTTCAGCGGTGATACGTAGAGCACCTCGGTGCGGTCCTGGAGGTTTCCATCTAACGCCTTGCGCACCAGACGATCGATGCAAGCCAGAAACGCCGCTAGAGTCTTGCCGGAGCCGGTAGGTGCCGAAATGAGCGTTGTGCGTCCGGCAAGGATATGCGGCCACCCCTGTTCCTGGGGCTCAGTGGGCGTTCCAAAGCGCCCAACGAACCATTCCTGGACCAGAGGGTGCGCCCATTCGAGTGCCGGTACTGTGGAAAGTTGGCTGACGGGAGACATCTAGTCTTATTTTATCGGAAAGGTCCAGTTTCGCAAACCTTTCGCCCTTAAAGTACAGCGGTCAGCCGGCTAAGAGATTAGAAACACAGTCTCCTACTTGCGGCACGGTTGAACCCTTCTCGTAGATTGCTGAAAACATGCGAGCAGACGAGAAGTGAGAGCACACGAGAAGTGAGAGCCGAGGAAGAGAGAACAGACGAAGAGAGAGCAGACGACAAGTAAAAGCAGACGAGAAGAGGTCCAAATAAAAATTTGGTGGCGGCGGTTGGACTCGAACCAACGACCTACGGATTATGAGACCGTCGCTCTAGCCACCTGAGCTACGCCGCCATACTTATAATCAACACCTTGATAAATGTACTATCGTTGGGCCGCATTTTGGCCGCTGCTCCAACACTGCGATTGTAGCCCAATGAGGTGATGCTGATAGAGGCCGCTCGGAGGAGTGACCATTCCAACGAATCTTGCCCGCGAATTAACCCTTCGCCACGCGCTGGCTGTGGTGGTGGGGACGATTATCGGAAGCGGAATATTTCTGGTTCCGCGAGAGATGATGCAAGCTGCCGGTTCCGCCAGAGTCGTTTACCTGGCATGGCTGGTGGGCGGATTGCTGTCGTTTTTTGGCGCATTGACCTATGCCGAGCTTGGCGCAATGAAGCCCGAAGCCGGCGGCGAATATATTTATTTAAGGGACGCATATGGGCCGCTTGCGGGTTTCCTGGACGCCTGGACCTGGTTCACGATTGCCAAACCGGCCTCAATCGCAACCATTACCGCCGGCATCGTGCGAATTTTGGGCACGTTTTCTTCTTCCGATTTCTTCAATCGTCCGGTTTTAAGCGCACCGCTAGAAGTAACCAACGGACATTTATTGTCGATCGGATTGATTGTCCTGATTTCCGCAATCAACTATGTAGGGGTCCGGAAGGCTGGAGAGTTCCAATTCTTTTTTACGACGCTCAAAATATTTTTGATTCTCACGATAATTGCAGCCGCGTTCACCTACGGCGGAGGAAATTGGAGCAACTTCAGCGGGATTGTGCCGTCTTCAATAGGCGGAATTTCCGGGTTTGTCGTCGCCCTTGTCTCCGCGTTGTGGGCGTATGACGGATGGAACGATTTAAATATGGTGGCGGGGGAAATTCGCAATCCTCAAAGGAACATTCCGCTGGCTTTAATTGGCGGCGTGATAATTGTCGCCCTGCTGTACGTCGCGATGAATGCCGGCGTGCAATTCGTGATGCCGGCGCAAGCGATTGCGGCGTCGGAACGTCCGGCCTCGGACGCGATGCGGCTGGCAGGCGGGTATTGTGCCACAGTACTGGTCAGTGTGGGAATGGCGGTGTCAATGCTTGTCACCTTGAACGGAACCACCATGAGCGGGGCCCGGGTTCCCTTCGCGGCGTCTCGTGACCAGTACTTCTTCAAAGCTTTAGCGGAAGTGCATCCCCGGTTTCGAACCCCATCCAATGCGATTATTGTTCAGGCTGTACTCGCCGCAATCGTGTTGCTCGTAGGCGGGAAGTTTCAACAGCTTTTTACTCTGGCGATTTTTTCAGAATGGCTTTTTTATTTTGTTACCGCCAGCACAATATTTGTATTTCGCTGGCGCGATCCCCAACTTCCGCGCCCGTTTAGGGTATGGGGATATCCATTCGTTCCAGCGTTGTTTCTGGTTTGCGCGGCTGTCCTGCTTGTGTTTACATTCAAGGCGAATTTAAGGGATTCGATCTATGGTTCGGCTGTCGTGCTCGCGGGGATACCGGTGTTTTATTGGTTTTCTCAGAACCGGAAAGTCGTAGAAACAAATAAATGAATAGCTCCGTCGAACAGGAAGTGGTGTTTTCCCCCCTGGATGTTGAACGGGTTCGAGCACAATTCCCGTCACTTCAGCAAAGCATTAATGGCCAGCAGGCGATTTTTCTGGATTCGCCCGGTGGAACGCAGGTCCCACAGAGTGTGATGGATGCGGTTCGCGACTACTTTGAGCGCAGCAACGCTAACACGGGCGGCGCATTTGCCACCAGCTCGCGGACCGACGCGGTAATCGCCGACGCGCGCGCCGCAATGGCAGATCTTCTGAAATGTGCCGCAGATGAAATCTTTTTCGGCGCAAATATGACCACCATGACGTTCGCGCTTGCACGCGCCATAGGCCGAGAATTGAAATCTGGCGATGAAATTGTCGTGACCACTCTGGACCATGATGCCAATGTCGCACCGTGGCGAGCTCTTGAAGAAGAATGCAACGTGGTGGTGCGCCAGGTGGATATCGATCCCGCCGATTGCACTCTGGATTTGAGTGATTTAAAGCGACAAATTACCAAACGCACTCGACTGGTTGCCGTCGGTTACGCAGCCAACGCAGTGGGCACGATCAATCCCGTTCGCGACATTGTTCGCCTGGCCCATGAGGCCGGTGCGCTCGCTTTCATTGATGCGGTCCACTATGCTCCGCATGGACTGATTGATGTTCGTGCTCTTGATTGTGATTTTTTGGCTTGTTCGCCCTATAAGTTTTTCGGGCCGCATATGGGTTGCATTTACGGAAAGCGCGACCACCTATTGCGTTTTCGACCTCACAAGGTGCGGCCCTCGACCGATACCGTTCCCGCGCGCTGGGAGACCGGAACTTTAAATCATGAAGGGCTCGCGGGTGTGACTGCCGCAATTGACTACCTGGCATTCGTGGGGACAATGTGCGGATGTAACGTCCCGACAGATCGCCGCGCGGCGATCGAGACGGCCTACAAAGCGATTCGCCAGCATGAAGTCGCGCTGATGACCAGGATGATCGATGGTCTGTTGCGGATCCCTGGACTCCGATTCTTTGGTATCGCCGACCCCGCCAGATTTGAGCATCGGGTGCCGACTGTTGGAATTCGAGTGGGAAACTATAAGCCTGCGGATATGGCTGCACGCCTGGGACAGCGTGGCATTTTCACGTGGGACGGAAATTACTATGCAGTCAACTTAACGGAAAGGCTCGGGGTAGAGGACTCCGGGGGCTTACTCCGGATTGGATTGGTCCATTACAACACCGTTGAGGAAGTTGACTCAGTGATTACAGCCCTCACCGAGATCGCGGCCTCTGAGTGCAAGAATGTACGGGCCTGAAAATGTCCGGTCGATTGCTATGCCCGTGCGGGCCGATGCCTGGAAATTGCTGTGCGAGTACACGCAGTCTGAATCTCTGCGAAAGCACATGCTCGCGGTCGAGGCGTGCGTCCGCGCCTACGCGCGGCGGCAAAGTGCGGACGAGGACTTGTGGGGCATCACGGCTCTTCTACACGATTTTGATTATGAGCGCTGGCCCAATCACGAACATTCGCCCGACAAAGAACATCCCGCAGAAGGGGCCAGGATACTTCGGGAGCTGGGTTATCCAGAGGAAATGATTCGCGCGATTTTGTCTCACGCCGACTACGTCGGTGTCGCCCGGCAATCGGCGTTGGAGCATACGCTTTTCGCCTGTGACGAGCTTGCCGGTTTTCTGGTCGCCTGCACTTACGTTCGTCCCTCAAAAAGTATTTTGGACCTCGAGGTCGATTCCGTTAAGAAACGGCTCAAAGACAAGGCGTTCGCGCGTGGTGTATCGCGCGATGATGTGCGGAAGGGCGCTGAGGAGCTCGGCATCCCATTGGAAGAACACATCGCCTTTTGCATCGCCGCCCTGCGCGAAAATGCGGATTCGCTGGGCCTTCGGGGCTCGTTATAGTTTTGGTAAGACCAGTGTCGCCCGCCGCATTCCGTTTTTTCGAAAATGCACTCTCCGTGCGCCGTTTTTCCCCTGACTCGTGATATAGACAGCAACCGCCACCTGAATTAGGCCTATATCGCTTGCGCGAGTGAGGTTTGCGATGCCGTTCAATCCCGCCCTAAACCTTGGAGCTTTCTCGGCCCCCGAACCTCCCCCAGCGCCGCCGGTTAATGTTCTTTATCTGCAGGACGGAAAATACGACCCAGATGAGCACATGTCGCGCGACAACGTCGCTAAGACCTTCCGGGCCTTTCGGGACCAGACTGCAACCCCGCGCCTGGCACTTTTTTTTCACGGCGGGCTGGTGGATAAATCCACAGGCACTCTCGAGGCAGCGCGCCACTATGACGCCTACAAAGACTTCGTGTTTCCGCTGTTCTTTATCTGGGAGTCAGGTTTTTTCGACGTATTGTCGCACCAGCTTCCGCTGATATTTGCAGAGCCAGTCTTCAGGCAAGTGGCGCTCCATGCGACCGACGTCATATCTCCAAAACTTTCTGGGGGCAGCAGCAACACCGGGGACAGCGAAATGAAGCTGAAAGCTCTCGATTTGCAGCCCTCCGGACAAATGATCTTGAGCGATGCCGACATTGCGAACTTCATGAACGCGATTAAAGATGATGAACTGATTCAGCACGAGGCCGCGGCCATCGCCCGCACCTCGCGATCGATTGATAGTTTGCTGTCGGAGCCTGCCCTCCGGGGGCTCTCGCAGTTGTCTCCCCGGACTTATCTCTCGCCGGAAGTTATCTCCGCGATCCGCGGCGCTTACGCACAGTCGAACCCAACCAATCCAGGTAGCGGATGCAGAATGGAGACGCTGCCCTTTGACCCTGTCAGTGCGGTCAAGGCGGCTTGGGCAGTTGCCAAGGCTTCGGTCCCGGTGCTTACTAATTGCGTCCGGCGCTTCCGCGCTCGGCGTGATCATGGCATGACCTGCACCATCGTGGAGGAAATTCTGCGGGCGCTATATGTGGCTGATGCCGCAACCTTCATCTGGCAGAAGATGAAACAGGAAACCGAGCACGCCTTCGGCGCCGACAGCTCTATATATGGTGGAACGGCAGTCCTTGAAGAATTGTGTGAGCTGCTAGAAGAAAAGCCCGAAACCCCAATCACTCTCGTAGGGCACAGCACGGGTGCCGTATACATTGGGAACTTCCTGCGGCATGCCGATCAAATGCTGAATGCCCGGCGAGACAACGCCACCGAGTTCGACATTATTCTTATGGCCCCCGCTTGCACGATGGATTTCTACGCTGCCAATTACGCGAAACGGGTGCGCGGGATTCGAATCTTCCAGATGAATGACGCCACCGAGCGGGAAGACCACTTGATGTCGCGAGATTACGGCAACGCGGATACATCGATATTGGGCAACGTCTATCCCAGATCGCTGCTCTACCTGGTTTCGGGAATTTGCGAAGATTTTGGAATTACTGGAACTGGTGCGCATGCATTTGATCGTAGTGATATGCCGCTGCTAGGCATGGACCGCTTCTATGCCGAGACGGCCGTTTTCAACGCCACCGACTATCCGACGGTTGAGCAGATTCGACAACGTTTTGCGGCCGCTCCTCCCCCAACCCGGTCAAAATTTGTTCGCGTTCTCTCCCCCAACTCTAAACTGCCAGACGACGGGTTCCGGTCGATGTCTCACAAGCACGGCAACTTCCCCTCCGACGATGCCACACAGAACAGCATTCGTTTCTGTTTTAAATACGGGCTCTAGCGTGAGGTGAACAGCGCGGGCGGGTAAACTAGGGACGCAATGAAAACTGTTGCCGTCATTCCCGCGCGCCTCGCATCCACACGGCTGCCTCGAAAGATGTTGCGCGAGATCGGCGGCGAGCCCCTGATTGCGCATGTTTACACCGCCGTACGATCCTGTTCTCTTCTCGACGATATACTCATCGCCACCGATGCCACAGAAATTGCAGATTTGTGCCGGGCGCGAGGTTGGAGGGTGCAAATGACCTCTTCGACCCACCGCAGTGGCACCGAGCGCGTGCATGAAATTGCACAGAATATAGCCGCTGATATTTACCTGAATATTCAAGGAGACGAACCCCTGGTCCGAAGAGAGCATATCGAGGCACTGTTGGAGGTGATGAAAGATCCGGAAGTTCCCGTAGGAACGTTGAAAACTCCCGCGGCTGCGGAAGATTTTGACAATGCCAATGCCGTGAAAGTGGTGACGGCGGCGGACGGCAACGCGCTTTACTTTTCCCGCGCCTCGCTTCCTTTTAATCGTGACGGCGGAAGCCGCAGCGTCTTCAAGCATCTCGGCTTCTACGGATACCGCAAGCCGGCGCTCGATCAGTTCGTGCGGTTGCCTGAATCGTCACTCGAGCGCGCCGAACGGCTGGAGCAATTGAGGTTTCTGGAGAACCGCATTCCGATCCGCGTCGGCGAAACTCCTTTTGACACCATTGGAGTCGATACCGAAGAGGATTTGCGGCGCGTGGAAAAAATCCTGGCCGCAAGCAGAAGGTAGTTGTAACTAATTACCCAGCCAATTGCTCAACCCCTGTCACCAGAAGTAAGATTCCTTTTCATCCGGAAGCAGCGCGTCGACTAAATCCATCTATGCCGCAGATTACTGAAACGCCGGGGCAATCGAATCTCACCGCTGCCAACTCAAGCCCATTAGCGCCCAATAGCAGCAACGATAGGAATGGCTCTCAGACCGAAGTTTACGCGGTGGTGGGTGCGGAGCCTGAAATTCAGGCTTATGCCATGGCGAAATATTCTCGGTCGGCGCTTTCCATGAAAGAGTCACTGGAGGAAATCAGCCAGCAAAAAGCGGAAAAATTCCTCAATACATTTTATTTTCAGTACGGCCACCGTTCCATTGCCGATCTGGCGCACATTGCGCTCGCCATCGAGCGGTTGTCCATGCTCGCGGCCATTGTCGTGGCCGACGAACAGCGCTGGGACGGTCAAGAGCGCTCCACCCGCTATCAGGATTTCAAGACCAGCGGCTACTTTATCCCGGCGTTCTCCGGGGAGACGCTCACAACCTATCGCGAAAGCATCGAGAAGCTCTTCAGCGAGTACGAATCACTTTCCAATCGCATGTTCCTCTACCTCGCCGGCACCACTCCCCGGCCTGAAGAGATGAAGCAGGACTCGTATGAGCGCACGCTTCGTGCCCGCGCTTTCGATATTTCCCGGTACCTGCTGCCACTTGCGGCCAATACCTCTCTAGGTGAAATCGTCAATGCGCGCACCCTCGAAGGCCAGGTTTCGCGGCTGTTGTCGCACACTCACAGCGAGGTCCGCAATCTGGGCCGGCGCCTTAAAGCCGCTGCGTTGTCACCCGCCCACAATGTCAATCATCAGCGATGGCGGGACTTGATCGAGGAAATTCGGCAAAGCTCCCCGGATGTTGCGGCGCGAGCCGAACAGTTGTTGCTCGCGGATGTACGAGTTGCGCCCACTCTGGTTAAGTATGCCGATCCCAATCCGTATGAGACCGACACCCGGCGGGAACTGCGGCAATTAGCCGCGGAGTTCATGGGAGACCTGCCACCGGCGGCTTCTCCCGTCGTCGATCTGCTGGATGACGAGCCGTTGGAGGTGGAACTTGCGGCGACGCTCATCTACGAACATTGCCATCATCCCTACCGGCAGATTCGTGAGGCGGTGGAGGCTGCCGGTGACGCCATCCGCCGTGAAATTATTGATGTGGGATTGCGCCATCGCGGCCGCCATGACGAGATGGCAAGAACGTTTCGCGCCGGACAGCAATTCCGCTTCGACATCCTCATGGATATTGGCGCCTACCGGGACCTGCACCGTCATCGCCGCTGCATTCAGGTGGCGCAGGATTTCACCACCCGCCACGGTTTCGAAACCCCCGAAGAGCTTAAGCCAGCCGGGGCCGGCGAAAATTATCGAGCGGTGATGCAAGGCGCGGCGGAAGCCGTCGAAAAACTGGCGCAGTCTGGCGGCCTGGAAGCTGCAGAGAGTTCGCAGTACGCGATACCCCTCGGATTCCGCAAGCGCACCCTTTTTAAAATGGATTTCGCCGAGGCGGCTTACATCGCGGAATTACGCACCGGGCTGGGCGGCCATACTTCTTACCGCAAAGTTGCGCACCAGATGTATGTCACGGTGGCGAAGCGATACCCGGCGTTGGCAAAATATTTCCGCGTGACGGATGTGGCGCAACCGGTAGATTTACTGAAGAGGTAGGACGGTATCGATTTTCGACGATGAGTGACAAACCCTCCACCCTGCACTATCATTTTTTGGCCCGCAGTCTGGATGCAAATGCAACTCAAGAATGGCTCAAAAGCAGTCATTACGCCCTACCACCGGCCCCAGCCCGGTTCTCAACCTGATTCGCTTTACGAGCCTTACAAATCAACCATTCGGCGTGCGCCCTCCCAGCCTTTGGTTTTTCTTCCGCATACTTTGTCTGAAATTACGGGGCCGCTTTACGCGGGCTCGGAACTTGCCGAAACCGACAACGATCTCACCCGTCAGCATCCCGGAGAACCGCTGGGTGAACGCATCATCGTGAGCGGCCGGGTGCTGGACGATAATGGCCGGCCCGTGCCGCACACCTTAATCGAAATCTGGCAGGCAAACGCCGCGGGCCGTTACGCCCATGCCGGGGACCAGCATCCCGCCCCGCTGGATCCGAATTTCACCGGCGCCGGCCGCACGCTGACCGATGAAAATGGCGCTTATCAGTTCGTGACCATCAAGCCCGGCGCTTATCCCTGGCTGAATCATTACAATGCCTGGCGGCCGGCGCATATCCATCTCTCGATTTTCGGGCGGGCATTCATCACCCGGTTAGTCACGCAGATGTACTTTCCGGGCGATCCTCTATTCGCATTGGATCCAATCTTTCAGTCGATTCCGGATGAGAAAGCGAGGCAGCGTCTGGTTTCAAGGTTCGATCTCGAGACCACCCGGCCGCAATGGGGCTTGGGCTACAAGTTCGACATAGTACTGCGCGGCCCGCAAGCCACCCCGTTCGAGGGAATAGCGTGAATATTTCTCTGACCCCATCGCAGACGGTTGGCCCTTTTTTCAATTTTTGCCTTACCGCGGGAAAAAACTGCGTCTCGACAATTGCCGGCCCGGAGGCGAAGGGCGAACGTGTGCACCTTACTTGTCGTGTTTTTGATGGCGATGGCTTGCCGCTGGACGATGCCATGATTGAAATCTGGCAGGCGGATGCTGCGGGCAAATATAAGCATCCTGACGATCCCCGAGCCGGCACCGCAGACCCCGCCTGTTCCGGTTTCGGCCGCATGGGAACGCGCAGAGATGGAAGTTGCGAGTTTGAGACGATAAAACCTGGGCGCGTTCCGGGCCCCCACAATTCGCTGCAAGCCCCGCATCTTAATCTGGCAGTTTTTGGCCGCGGATTGCTGAAGCAACTTTACACACGCGTGTATTTTTTCGGGGACGCTGGCAATCAGGAAGATCCGGTGCTGAATCTGGTACCGAAAAATCGCCGCGAGACCCTGATGGCTCTCCTTTCATCTGACGGCAGGTGGCGATTCGATATCCACCTGCAAGGCGAGACCGAAACCGTATTCTTCGACGTGTAATCCCGCGCAACTTTTGAGGGGTTTCGGGTGACGGTGCCAAGAGGTTGCTATAAACGCGGCGTTAGTTTCAATGAGGAACCTCACATCTCGCCCCGACTTGGGTTTTCCGAGGGGAACGAAGTGAATTCATGCCTGTAAGGTTGATCGAGAGCATGGCCACGACGGAGCCCCTCGCCGAGCTTTTTTCGGACCAATCCGTTCTAGAGGCGATGCTGAAATTCGAGGTCGCGCTGGCCCGCGCTGAGGCGAGCCTGGGTGTTCTTCCACAAAAAGCGGCGGAAGTGATTGCATCGGCGGCGAGCGTTCCCGGAAGCTTTAATGGCTCCGCCCTTGCTCTGGCCGCGCAACGCGCCGGGACGCCGTCCATCCCCCTAGTAAAAGCGCTCACTGATACAGTTCGCGTGATCGATCCGTCTGCCGCTGGTTTCGTGCACTGGGGTGCTACCAGCCAGGACGTTGCCGACACCGCGCTGATCTTGCTGCTCAAGCAGTCGCAGCCGATTCTGAATGCCGGCATCGAACGCCTGGATAATGCATTACTCCGGCTGGCTGAGGAAAATCAAAACACCGTCATGTTGGGCCGCACCCTGATGCAGCCTGCCCCACCCGTCACATTCGGCCTTAAGGCTGCCGCCTGGCGGGCATCCGTGGTGCGCGGCCGCAAGAGACTAACCGCCAGCTTTGCGGATGCGTTGATTCTGCAGTTTGGCGGCGCCAGTGGCACGCTTGCTTCCCTCGGCGAGCAAGGCATGGCAGTCGCGGAACAGCTCGCGAAAGAACTTGACCTTCGCGTGCCCGATGCGCCCTGGCACACCCAGCGTGACCGCTTGGGATGGTTGATGTGCGCGTGCAGCGTCCTGACCGGCAGCCTGGGAAAAATGGCGCGCGATCTTAGCTTGATGATGCAGGCAGAAATAGGAGAAGCCTCCGAATCCGGAGGCCAAGGCCGTGGCGGATCTTCCACCATGCCCCACAAGCGCAACCCCATTGGGTGTATGACGACCCTGGCGGCAGCGCAACGTGTCCCATTTCTCGTCGCCAGCTTTCTATCCGGCATGGTTCAAGAGCACGAGCGCGGGCTCGGCGGTTGGCAGGCAGAATGGTTGACCGTGGCTGAGGTCATCCAGGCAACCGGTCTGGCAATTGGCTCAATGGCCGAGGTTGCCGAGGGGTTAACGATCCATCCAACAAAGATGCGCGCAAACATTGACGCCACCCGGGGCGCAGTTTTTGCCGAGAAGGCCACCATGCTTCTGGGTGAGAAGTTGGGACGCGACACTGCCCATAAATTGCTCGAAAAGGCGGTGCTGCATAGCATGAAGCAAAGTATCTCGCTCGTGGCCGCTCTTCGTGAAATGCCTGAAGTGGTTGGTCAGCTGGACGCTAAGACGCTCTCTCAATTGGAAATTCCCGAAGAATATCTGGGCTCAGCGGAAGCATTCCGCAAACGCCTCCTGGCCACAGAAGAAGACGCAAAGACAGAGGAATAAGCATGCCCTTCATTACCAACAAAGATCACCGAACCTTTTACCGCCTGGAGGGCACCCAAGGCGCGCCGGTGCTTGTCCTCTCGCATTCGATTGGCACCGACCACGGGATGTGGGCGCCGCAGGTCGAAGATCTGCTGCCGCATTTTCAGGTTCTCCGCTACGACATTCGCGGCCACGGCGCATCTGACGTTACCGGCGATGCTTACACCATCGAGCAGTTGGGGCGCGACGTTCTCAGCCTGGCCGATTCGCTCAAAATCGATAAGTTCGCATTCTGCGGACTCTCGCTGGGCGGCGCGATCGCACAATGGCTGGGAATCAATGCCGCGGACCGCCTCACCGCGCTGGTGTTGGCCAACACCTCTCCCCAATTCGGCCCGCCCGGAAACTGGGACATGCGTCGCAAGACCGTCCTCGACGGGGGGATGCCGGCGGTCGTGGATATGGCGATGCAGCGATTCTTTTCCCCTGAAACGCTGGCTCGAAAAGACGCCTGGGCAGCTGCCATTCAATCGCTGCTGCTGGGAACCGATCCCCGCGGATATGCCGGATGCTGCTCCGCCCTGCGCGATGTGGACAACCGGCCATTTCTGAAAAATATCGTGACCCCCACACTGGTCATTGCCGGCG
>JAFAWN010000055.1 GCA_019241735.1 Terriglobales bacterium | reverse complement strand
CGCGGCGACGCCCGGCGATCAACTTTTCCACGTACAGGTCGGTCCTTTTACTGACATTAAAGATGCGGACCAGGTCCGCTCCCGGCTGGTGGCGGACGGATATAACCCTATTCTGAAACGCTAGGCTCTAACGACGTGCTAAGTGGTTAGCCTGCGGCAGCCGCCAGGGACTTCTGCAACAGCCGGCGCGCGTGGGAAAGAAAGTCGCCGACTTCAAAGGGCTTTACCAGACAAGGGATGTCGTTTGCGGCCAGAAAGCTGCGGACATCGGGCTCAACGTCGCTGGAAAAGGTAAACAACACACGTCGTTCCGATCCCGGGCAGGCCTTCGCCACCCACTGATACGCTTCCGGAGCATTCCATTCTCCCGGCATCTTGCCATTGATGATGACCGCATCGAAGGGCTGGGCGAGCATCTGCACTTTCGCCTCCTCTGCTCCTGTGGAAGTAACCACGCTCGCTCCCGCGCCGGATAGAACATCACGCTCGAACTCTAATACGGCTTCTTCATCCTCCACCAGCAGGATGCGGCCTTCAATTGCAAGCTCCCGCTGCGGTACCGGCAGGGCCGCCTGGACTGAGACCGTTTGCCCCGCCGAAGGCAGGCAGATCTCAATGATCGCTCCGCCCTCCTGCGCGTTGCGCGCGGATATATCGCCACCGTGTTCCTTGATGATTCCGTAACAGATGCTTAAACCCAGGCCGGTGCCCTTGCCGATGCTCTTCGTAGTGTAAAAAGGCTCGAACACCCGATGCGTATCTTTTATCCCCTTGCCAGAGTCTTGAAATTCGGCATGTACGAAGTCATCTTCGAAATAAACCCGTACTTTCAAGGTGCCGCCGCTCCCGGCTTCAAGCATCGCATCTACCGCGTTGTTGATGATGTTCAGAAACACTTGCTCAAGCTGGTGGGCGTCGCCAGTGACTGCGGGAAGCGGCTGTTCGATTTCGCGTACCAGCCGGATGTTGTGTACCTTCAGATCGTAGTCGCGCAACGTTAAAGTTTCATCGAGCACTTTACAGATATCAATTTCCGCCTTCTGAGTTTTACGCTGGCGCGCGAATGACAACAAATTCTGTACCACGCGATGAGTTCGCTGCGCTTGCTTGAAGAGTTTGGCAACGAAGTCTGCTGCCCGCTCGCTTAAGCCTTCGCTCTCCAGAAGTTGCGCGTATCCGAGAATTGCGGTCAACGGGTTGTTGAGCTCATGCGCGACACCTGCTATCAGCTGCCCGACTGCTGACATCTTTTCGCTTTGCAGCAACTGCTCCTGGGTGCGGGTAAGGTCTTCGTACGCGCGGCAAGTTTCCTCGTAAAGCCGGACCTTTTCAATCGTGGTCGCTAGTTGTCGGCCAATCGCGACCAGCAGGTTCTCTTCATTGCTGTTGTACTCCCTGGCGTGGCTGCTGCTTATTCCCATAATGCCAATTGGATTGTCCTTACCCCACAGGAGCACCCATATCCAGGAGCGCATTCCGTCAGCGGAAATAAATTCAGTGACCGACTTCGGCAGATGCGGCAGGTATTCAGCAGTTATCACTTCCGTGCGCGAGCGGGTGATCAGGTCTCCAAACCCTTCGGGAAAACTTACCTCGGCGTGGCGCAAGCGGTCGGCGTTTCGCGGGCCCCAGCTGGCGCGCCTGCGGAATACCGCGTCGCCGCCCTCGCACAGATAGATTGCGCCCGTTTCCACCCCCAGCAGGGAAATGACCTGGCGCAGTGTAAGATTCAAAATTTCATCCAGATCGAATGATTGGGTGGCAATCACCGCCATTGCATTCAGGGCATTCAACTCCCGGTTGCGTCGGCGGATTTCGTTCTCTGCGCGCTTTTTCTCGGTGATATCGAGTAAAAAGCCCTGATAGCGTTCGATTTCCCCGTTGGCATTGCGCGTCGCGAAGCTGCTCTCGACCGCAGTCAATAGCGATCCATCGGCTCGCCGCAGCGTGACTTCGAAGTCCCGCACGTAGTTGTGGGCTTCCACTTCACGGCGGAAGGCGTTCCGTTGGTCCGGCGAGGTATAGAGCTCTTTGTCCACGTTCAGGGACATAAGTTGCTCCCGCTCGTAGCCGAGCATGCGCACGAATGCGTCATTGCAATCGAGCAGCTTGCCCTGCGGCGTGGCCACAAAAACGCCTTCCTGCACCTGCTCAAACAGCAGCCGATATTTTTCCTCTGCCAGACGCCGGTCACTGGTATCGCGGACCACGTGGATGGTCCCCTTCTGTTTGCTGCCATGTTCGGCATAAGAAGAGCTGGAGACGACGGCGTACCCCCCAAAGCAGGGATCGGCTCCTTCGTGAAGGCTTTCCTCAGATTGGGAACAGTACGGGCAACCTGCCCATGCAGTGGTTTTGGGAAGCACGGCTTCGCAGGTGCTGCCGACGACGTCTGCCGGGGCCTGCTCCAGCAGCTGGAGTAAAGCGCGGTTCGCCTTCATGATCCTAAATTCGGCGTCGTGCACCAGTACCAGATCCTGGATGGAATCGAAGGTATTAGTCCACTGCCGGTGTGAGCGCAGTATCTGCTCGACCAAGCGCAGGTTTTCCAGCGCCAGCCCCAGCTGGCGGCCGGTTGTGCCCAAAAATTCCATGTCTGCGGGCGTATAAGAAAGCCGTCGGCGGCTTCCGAGAACCAACGTGCCAATCACCGATTTTTTCCCCGACACCGGCACCATGACTACATAGCGGAAACCTTCTTTGTTCCATTGCGGCCGCACAATTTTGGCTTGTGCAACGTTTATTTCCGCTGGTTTGCCCTCCCGCAAAATGGATTCCACCTGATCATCAATAGCCACCGAGCTTCGGTCGCGCAGGAATTCTTTCGACAACCCGATTTGCTGACTGATCACCAGCCGGTCGCCCTCGACCATCCGAAAATACGCAGCCTTGGCATCCATGAGTGACTTGAGTTCTTCGAGTGCTGTAATCATCACCGGTTCATGCTGCTGCGCTCGAGTGATCGCGGTGGTGAGGGTATTAATAACGCCTAGACGCCGGTGGCGCATTTTGTAATCATCGAAAACTATGAGCAACATGCTCATGCCAAAGAGCAGGACGGCCACCAGCCCTGAGCCCGGCGGTGACTGCGCGATCATGGGATCGCCATCCATATGTACCCAGAGCAGGCTCAAGCACATCAGCCAGGGCCCGATTTCCCATCTTCCCCACCGGAAGCGGAGGATTTGGACGGCAGTCGTGATAGTGATGACCCGGTAAGACGCCTCCAACGCCAGTCGAAGGGTTATGGAATCAGGCCACCATAAAGCTCGCGCCACCGCGTAGGTAATTAGCACTACGGCCGACACCCAGAGTGGCATTAACAGTTTTCGGGCGTTGACGTAGATAAAAACCGCAGCCGCGAACAGGCACACCGCGAGGATAAATTCTGCCTGGGATATTGCCAGTAAATAGTGCGGCGCTGACGGCAGGTAACTGTTTTGCAGAGTAGTGTCAGAAATCAGGTAAGCCAACCACGCCAGGATCCAGGTGAACAGGTAACGCTCGCGAAACGTGCGAAAGACCAGCAGGCTCGCAGCCAGAATCACAAGCACTGCGGATTCCTGCGCCATCAACCGTGGAACGTTGAGGCCGGCACGCCAGGTTTCAAGTGCAGAGATATACATCACGATAAAGAGACGGAGCGCTCCCCCTTCTTGAATAGCACGGCTCTAGAGCTTGGCGGTGACCTTTAACGCCGGTCGCGGTTACTTTGGAAACCTCGGTGCTCCGGCAGAATTCGGGTTAAACTGAAATCACTTCATGTCAGCAGACCGAATCCTGATTGTGGATGACGAGGAAAGTATCCGGGAGATCGTTTCTTCCATGCTGACCGCTGCCAGTTACCAATGCCGCCAGGCGGGATCAGGTGTCCAAGCATTGGCCCTGCTGGAATCAGGCGAAAAGTTTGAATTGATGCTATCCGACCTGATGATGCCGGAACTCGACGGGATCGGCTTGCTTGAGCGAACCAAGGAAAAATTTCCTGAGATGCCGGTAGTCATGGTCACTGCCGTGCATGATATTTCGGTGGCGCTAAAAGCGATTCGCAACGGCGCCTACGACTATCTGTTGAAACCATTTGAGCGTGATCAGCTGCTGGCGACTGTGCGCCGCGCCCTGGAAAACCGGCGCCTGAAAATGGAGAACCGCGCCTATCAGCTGAATCTGGAGACATTGGTCGCCCAGCGCACCGAGCAGCTGCGCAAAGCCGTCAGCAGCCTGGAAAAGTCGTACGACATCACCCTGGAAGCTTTGGGTGGTGCGCTCGATTTAAAAGATGCGGAGACCGAAGGCCATTCCAAGCGCGTCACCGCTTTTACTATCGAAATTGCCCGGGCTATGAAACTGCCGAAAGACGACGTCTTGGTGATCGCCCGCGGAGCATTTCTGCACGATATAGGCAAAATGGCAATTCCCGACGCGATCCTGCGAAAACCAGGCCCATTGAATCCCGCTGAAGTCGCCATTATGCGCGAGCACTGCGATCATGGATACCACATGTTAAAAAAGATTCCGTTCCTGAAAGAGGCTGCGGAAATCGTCCTTTCACATCAGGAGCATTACGACGGCAGCGGCTATCCGCGTGGACTTAAAGGCGACCAGATACCCCTGGGGGCGAGAATCTTCTCGATCGCAGATACCCTGGATGCCATAATTTCCGACCGCCCCTACCGTCCCGCGCAATCCTTAACGGCGGCGCTCGCGGAAATAGAGAAGTGGTCCGGCCGCCAATTCGATCCTGAGGTGGTGAAAGTTTTTCTAACAATTCCCGAGACTATCTGGGACCAGTTGCGCAAGGACATCGAAAAACAGATCAACCGCTTCGCCTATTCCGCCACGGCCTCGGCCAGAACTTCCTCCTGAAATCGGCACAGGCCTCTTCCCGCGTTTCCGCTGGAACTGTTCTCGTTGTGACGAAAGTCCGCTCTCGCGTATAAACTTGATTTCACGAATCGAGCCAATATGAAGATTTTCGCGTCATTGATATTGATCCTTCTTGCAGTCTGCGTTTCCTCTCCCGCGCAGGAACACCCCGCAGTAACCGCCCAGCCAAATTCGGTCTTCGTGGGCGCGGACGGAAAGTATGAGGCGAATCCGGATACTGCGCTGGTGCAGTTCAATATTTCCGCGCAGGAAGAGCAGGCGCGCTCGGCTTACGAAGATGCCGCCAAGTCCGCCGAACAGATCCGGCAGATTCTGCGCGCCAATGGGATCGAACCCAAGTCGGCGGAAATTGGATTTTTCTCCTTGCAGCCCGTTTACGATTGGAAAACAGCCAGGCACAAGCTGGTGGGCTACCGCGTCAGCGCAGGTGTATCTCTGAAATTACGCGACCTGGCGAAAGTAGGCGCCATTCTTCAGCAGCTCGCCGATGCTAATGTAGGCGAAGGACAGGCGGTCAACTACACCCTCGAGGATATGGATTCCGCCAAAAGCCGGGCGGTAGAGGATGCTTACCGTCGAGCGCGCGAATCGGCTGCCGTAATTGCTCACGCCAGCGGCCGCACGCTCGGGGAGCTCTCTTACGCTTCGGTTGACACCTTCGAAAACGTCCGCTCGTTCCGGCCGATGGCCATGGCAGCTGCCGACGCGAGAAGCGCGGCGCCAGCGCCCACCGAAGAATTTTCCGCGGTGAAGGTTACCGTAACCGCGCACGTGAACGCCTATTTTAATTTGAAGTGAAATGGTCTAGTTACTGGGATGGGGAATCCGGCTTCCGTCCAGCCGCACATCGCGCTGGATGACCATTCAAATGTAGTCCCGGCTTCCAGCCTTATATCTTTGTTGCGCGACAGCAGCGCGATCACCGTGCCCACCGCGCCGCCGGCTCCAGCGCCAATGAGCCCACCTTTTGCTCCCCGGCTCAGGCCACCTATAAGCGCGCCCGTTCCAGCTGAGCTCGCAATCGTCGAGGCCTCCTGCCCCTTTTGACTATCCTGTTGGATGGTCCCCTCATTGTCTTTTACCGTGCCTTTTTCAACCCCGGGCGCGTTCTCGATCGAGCCCGGCAGCATTACCGTATATCCGCTGGGATAAATCAGACTGGTGAAATGCATCAAGACTTCAGCGCGGCCTTTGATGGGTCCGCCTCGCTGGATATGGCTGATGGTGCCTTGCACGTAAGTGCCCGCGGGGATGAGAATGCGTCCATTGCCCGCCACCGGAAACGTCGTCATTGCATAGACGCCATCGCCTTCACGCGTTCCCTTGCTGGAAATAGCATGCTTCAGCTCGACGGGAACTTTGGTGCCCGCCGGGATCAACAGTTCATCGGCCGACGAGGAGGCGCTAGCCGTCGAAGAAAGCGGAGTTAACTGCCGAGTGTTTTGTGGAGACCGAGCTGGCGCCGGCATAGGGCCGTCTTGCGCCACTGCGAAAGACGCCATGAAAAGCAATATCAATCTTAAGCGCAAGATGCACCTCCCGATCCCAAGTTAATGCCGCACTCTTTGAAGTAGGATGCGCCTTTCGGCGTGAAAGTTATAGCAGAATTTCAAACGTTGTCTCCCAACGGAAGACGAGGGGACTTCTATCCACGAACCATTTATCCGCTGAGCGAAATTTCCGCGCGCGCACTTCGCGACAGGCGGACGCGCCTCCGGCCTATGCTCGGCTGAAAAGCTGTTTCCCCCGAAGCGGCTTGGAATGACAAAGAGAAGAGCAGAGCCCGTTAGGCCATTCGCAAACGTGCGCGGATAAATAATCTCACTTGTAAATCAGATATTTTTGCCGTACCTGTTCAAATTTCTCCAGTGGCTCCTGCCAGTCCTGGGCAATCCGTCGCGGATCTTCGCCAGTTTCAATCTCATGGAGGAGTTGCTGATTCGGCACCAGTTCGATCATTTTTCCCATCTGATATTGCTGCGGATAGAGCTTGTGGAGCGCGGACGCCAGCTCTATGCCGAGTTCAACAGCGTCGAGCGCATTCCGGTCTGTTAATACAACGTTAACGCCGTTACAAGTCAGATTTGCGTACGGGTTGGCAGTGGGAATGTAGCTGACAGGAACGAACCTGACGCCGGAAATGTTTCTCTCATTTAGATACCGTGAGAACTCACGGGCGTTTATCCAGGGTGCGCCGACAACTTCGAATGGTGTGTCGAACCCCCTGCCGACGGAAACATTTGTTCCCTCAATCATCGCCACGCCTGGATATAAGGCTGCCGCAGTCACGCTGCGCAGGTTCGGCGAAGGATTAATCCATTCCAGGCCGGTCGCATCGTACCAATCTCCACGCATCCATCCCGCCATGGGGACAACCTTCAGCCGCGCGTTAATCTTTCGCTCGGCGTTGAACATCTGCGCCAGCTCGCCTATCGTCATCCCGTGACGTAGTGGCAGGCCGGCATAGTTCACAAAACTTTCCCGGCCGGGATCCGCCGGGGGCCCTTGCACGAAAGCTCCAGTAATGGGATTAGGGCGGTCCAACACCACGACCTCAATCCCCGCTTTCGCCGCTGCCTCCAGAAAATACCCCAGTGTGGATTCGTAAGTGTAAAAGGGGACGCCCGCATCCTGGATATCAATTACTACTGCGTCGAGCTGCCGCAGAATTTCGAGAGAAGGACGGCGGGCACTGTCCTTCGCACCGTAAACACTGTAAATCGGGATCTGAGTTTCAACGTCGCGGGAGTTTCCCACTGAGGTCGTGTCGAGAGTGCCGGTTACCCCGTGCTCCGGGCTGAAGATTGCATTCAAAGAAACCCCCGGAGCATGTGCCAGCACGTCAATGGTGCGCCGGCCCTGTAAATCCACTCCCGTCTGATTGGTGAGCAGCCCAACTTTCTTCGGGGATCCGCCGCCGCGCAGTTCCGCGAAGTTTTGCGCCTCCAGGACCTCGATCCCAGTTTGCACCGTTCCATTACGACTGACCATCCGTCTGCTGGCAGTCTGGGCTTCGTTGTATCCAGTAATGCTTTTCCAGCGCAGCTCCTCTTGCTCCGATGTCGTCAGATCAAGACTGGCCGCAACCGCGGTTGCTATCTTGGTGCGCAACGCAACTGCGGTTCCTTTTCCCCGCGGATGCACCGCATTGCTCAGAATCACAATGAATGTTTGCGTCGTGGGATCGATCCATAACGACGTTCCGGTGAAGCCGGTGTGGCCAAACGAGCCGACCGGCAACAGCTCCCCGCGATTGGTCGAGAATGGGGAATCAATGTCCCAGCCCAGGCCGCGCAGGGTCTCCGAAGTCGGCGGCTGCTGTGGTGTCGTCATCTTCTGGATCGCCGCCGAAGACAGGATCGCGCTTCCCTGCAAGACCGCCTGCGCGAATTTCGCCATATCGTCAGCGGTCGAGAATAATCCAGCGTGACCCGCGACCCCACCCATACGTCGCGCGGTGGGATCATGCACCACGCCTCGCAGCATCTTCCCGTCATCGTCATATTCCGTCGGTGCGATCTCGCGCTGCCAATCGGCGGGCGGAAGAAAGCGGGTGTGGGTCATGTCCAGCGGAGCGAAGATATTCTGATCGCAATAAGCTTCCAACGGTCTACCGGAAACTCGCTCCACCAACGCACCCAGCATGATGAAGTTCACATCGCTATAAAGAAATCGCGAACCGGGAGGAAAAACAGGCCTCATCTCGTATGCCATGCGGAAACCCACCTCTCGTCCTTGCCAGGGCTGTGATAACGACAAGTCCTCCGGCAGTCCGGAGTGGTGCGCGAGCAACTGCCGGACGGTGATATCCTCCTTCCCGTTATTCGCAAACTCAGGAAGATACTTGGCAATGGGATCGTTCAACCGCACTTCCCCCCGTTCCATGAGTTGCATCACCGCCGTAGTGGTCGCCAGCACCTTCGTCAGGGATGCGAGGTCAAAGATCGTGTCCGCAGTCATTTGCTCCGGCTTGGGCTCGAGGGCACGCTGACCAAAAGCTTTGCGATAGATCACTTGCCCGTTGTGCCACACCAGCACCACCGCGCCGGGAATCTGATTGCGGCGAATCGCGTCATTCACGACGGCATCAATAGTTTCCAATTTTGGGGAACGTACTGGCGCAGGCATTTGCGCCGGGGCAATTCCGCACAGCACGCTGGCCACGATCAACAGAGTCGACTTTGAACTTAGGAAGGCCATAGTTTGACTCTACACAAGCGCGGCGTGACTGCTCAAGACGACAACCGCAGAAGGTGCCGTTTGTAATACAGGTAGCCGCTTGCTGGGGTGCTACTATTTTCCCGTGAACACCGCGGTCCGGAAGGCACACCCTCCACTCCCGGCTACTAATGAGCAGGACCGGATTTTCGCGCGTGGCTTTGGGATTTTGCGCGAAGCCATCGCCGGAAAAGCATTTCCAGCAGCCGCAGTAGCCGTCACCCATCGCGGAAAATTGGTGGCGCACCAGGCTTTCGGGCGATTCACCTACGAAGACAATTCTCCTGAAGTTGCCACCGATAATATTTTCGACCTAGCTTCGGTTTCAAAGGTCGTTGCCACCACCACGATGGCAA
>JAFAWN010000420.1 GCA_019241735.1 Terriglobales bacterium | reverse complement strand
TGAAGGTCTTCAATGATTAGTCGGGGTTCCATCGGAAGGCCTTAGCACCTGGTTCTTGCGGAAGTTTCTGTGAAGATTTCAGAATTATATGAACTCGGTTGGGAGTCTCTGCTACTACAAAACTGAGCAAAGGCGCAAGGACATGTGACCACGGAAATGTGCAAAACAGGCGGGTTGCATGAGCCCGTATATTTGGGCGAAGATCGCGACCGACGTGCTGATTGCCGCAGACATGTGCTTTAAATGCTACCGCTTAGGGGGGATTCCTGTCGCGTGTTACGACACATATTCAAGCCGTACGTGTCCTCCACGTATGACGGAGTAGCAGATTCCACAAAGTTTTCCACAGGTAAAAGCTACTCCGGTGGGGCTAACCCCTCGGCCAGAGACTCAAATCGTGTGGAGCTCTTCAAAAACGCCATTTTGACTTTTCCAGTAGGGCCATTGCGCTGTTTGGCGATGATAATTTCTGCACGCCCTTCCAGCTCCGGTTCATCCGGCTTGTAGACCTCTTCGCGAAAAATGAACGCGACCACGTCGGCGTCCTGCTCGATCGAACCCGACTCGCGCAGATCGGCTAGTTGCGGACGATGATCACCGCCCCGGCTCTCCGGCGCGCGGCTTAACTGCGAAAGCGCAATCACCGGGACTTTCAATTCCTTGGCCAGGCCTTTCAAGCCGCGGGAAATTGCAGAAACTTCCTGGGTGCGATTCTCATAACGCCGCCCACCACCTGACATAAGCTGCAAGTAATCGACAATGATAAGGTCGAGGCCACTCTGAGACTGCTGTAGGCGTCGCGCCTTGGCCCGCATCTCGCTCAAGGAAATGCCAGGTGTATCATCGATGAAGATGGGAGCACGTGACAGCTGCTCCATCGCATTTGCGACCTTGTTCATGTCATCGCGCCACAGCGAGCCGGTACGCATCTTGTGCGAATCTACGTTGGCATTCGAGCACAGGAGCCGGAGAAGTAGAGCTTCGCGGGACATTTCAAGCGAGAACATCCCCACGATTTTTTGATCTTCGATCGCAGCGTTCTCCGCGATATTCATGGCGAAAGCCGTTTTTCCCATGGATGGCCGGGCAGCAATAATAATCAGGTCAGATCGCTGAAATCCGCTCGTCATCTCGTCCAAATCTGTGTAGTGGGTAGCCAATCCGGTGATGCGGCGGCCGCGCTGCAGCAAAGCGTCGATAGACCCGAAGGATTCCTTGACGATTTCCTGGAGTCCGAGGAAGCCGCGGCCGATTCGCTTCTCAGAAAGCTGCATAATCGCAGCTTCGGCGTCATTCAATATCTCTTCAGCAGGATCGCTTTGGTCCCCGGCCCGCGAAATGGCGGCATTCGATGCGTGGATTAGACCCCGGAGCAAAGCCTTGTCGCGGACTATCTTGATGTAATGCTCGATGCTGGGGCGTTCCGGTACGCCGTCCACCAGACTGGAAATGTAGCCCACGTCGCCGACTGCCTGCAGTTCTTTTCGCCGATCGAGCTCCTCGATCAACGTGATCATGTCGATCGGGCGCGACGATTCCGCCAGTTCTACCATCCGTATGTAAACGCGGCGATGCGAGTCCAGAGAGAAGTCCTCCGGCTTCAGGTGTTCGGCCGCCTGGTTATAAGCAAAATTGTCGAGCAAGATTGCGCCCAGGATCGAACGTTCCGCTTCGACGTTGGCGGGCAAAGTTCTCGTGAGGCTGTAGTCGGCTGTGGCCACGGGAGATTTCTCTAGTATCTATAACAACGAAAGTTTGGAATAGACGAGCGCGATACTATCCTGAAAGCTCCTGTGGAGATGAAGTGCTTTGGAGGAAAATGCGGCCCGCAATTATCTTTTCCGGAGTCAAAATTCCTCCAAGAAATCGGGAATGCGCTGGAATTATAGGCGAACAAAAGGCGAATGATCAAGTGGGAATTTAAGTGCGGCCCCGGCCAGCCACCGGAGCCGCATGCTCGTAAGCGTCTCGCGCGCTCTGATCCGGACGAGCCTTCTGGGGGATTGTGTTCCCTAAGGAACGCATACTTTCCAGCCACTCAGCCCTGGATTAGCTGCCGTCGGGCGGCAGCGCTTCGAAACATCTCACGTAGGCAGTGGGAACACTCTGCTCCGATAATCGTGACGGCGCAATGAAAAATTACCTCGCAGCTGTGAACAAGCTGTGGAGTTTCACAATTGTTTGTGGAAGAGAAAGGAAAAACTGGCGCTACAGCGAAAAAAGCTCTTCAGTCCCGTACGCCGTCCATAAAGGCCCGCAGTTTGCGCGAGCGCGATGGATGCCGTAATTTCCGCAGCGCCTTTGCTTCAATCTGGCGGATACGTTCCCTTGTAACCGCAAAGGATTGTCCCACTTCTTCGAGGGTGTGCTCGCTTCCATCTTCGAGTCCGAAGCGCATTTTAATCACTTTCTCCTCGCGCGCGGTCAGGGTGCGGAGAACCTGCGAAGTCTGGTCTTTAAGATTTACATTGATCACCGCTTCAGCTGGTGATACCACAGCACGATCTTCGATGAAATCACCCAGGTGCGAATCTTCCTCTTCGCCAATCGGAGTTTCGAGCGAGATCGGCTCCTGCGCAATCTTCAGGACTTTTCTGACTTTCGCCACCGGAATATCCATGCGCTTTGCAATTTCTTCCGAGGTTGGCTCGCGTCCCAATTCCTGGACCAGCTGCCGCGACGTGCGGATCAACTTATTAATGGTCTCAATCATATGCACCGGGATGCGAATGGTGCGCGCCTGATCCGCAATCGCGCGGGTGATGGCCTGGCGGATCCACCAGGTGGCGTAGGTGGAAAACTTGTATCCGCGGCGGTATTCGAATTTGTCCACCGCCTTCATGAGGCCAATGTTGCCCTCTTGAATAAGATCGAGAAACTGAAGTCCGCGGTTGGTATATTTCTTTGCGATGGAGACGACCAGGCGGAGGTTCGCCTCGATCAGTTCGCGCTTGGCGTACTCCGCATCCATGTCCCCCTGGATGATTTCGCGTTGAGTGCGCCTGAGCTGCTGGAACAAAACTCCGGCTTCATTTTCCAGTTTTTCCAGCTCTGCGCGAATAGCGCGTGCCTGGCGGCGAAGTTCTTTCCGCTGGTCTTCGCTTCGGGTGGCCTCCGCTTTTTTTTCGAGGTTCTGGGTCTGCCGGTCGAGAGAGCGGAGAGTGTCAACCGTCTTATTTACCCGCTCAATCAGCCGTTTGCGTTCGTTATTGGTGAAACCGAGTTTACGGACACACAGTGACACTTTGACGACGGACCGAGCCAGGGCAATACGGTATCGACGATAATCCTTCGGCCGTTTCTTTTGGGAAACGGAGATGAATTTTTCCAGTACCTGGCTGGATTTCTTGTAAGCCTTGGCGAGGTCATCAATCTTGCCGGTAAATTCGGAGAGGCGGTTTTGCAGGATCTCATCGGTGATCTCCTCCTCGTCGAAGGTCACGACCTCTTTGATCGAACGCACCCCTTTCTTCAGGTCTTCGCCCATGGCCAGCAACTCGCCGATTACAATGGGGGAGCGCGACAACGCCTTCAGGACACGCAGTTGCCCGCGTTCAATGCGCTTCGCAATTTCGACTTCGCCCTCGCGCGTAAGCAGAGGAACCGTGCCCATCTCGCGCAAATACATGCGGACGGGATCATTGGTTTTCTCCAATGCTCCGGGTGTGAGGTCAAGCTCAACATCTTCTCCGATTTCGTCTTCGTCAAATTTCTTGTCCAGTGCGGAGGAGGGCAGCTTTGGCCCCTCGAGCACATCGATTCCCTGGGTGCCGATCGTGGTCAGCAAATCGTCCAGGTCCTCGGGAGAATGCACGTCGTGCGGGATCAGATCGTTCACCTGGTCATAGGTGAGATATCCCTTCTCCTTACCTGTATCGATCAGCTTTTTTATGTCGTCGTACTTATCGTCTAGAGCCAAAAGGGGTTGCCCTCATTGCCCTTGGAGGGGCGTCAAATATCTCGGATTGAATGGGTGGGGCGAGATTGCAGAGATGCGCGCCGGCACAATCTTATAAAAGATAACACGAAAACCGCGACTTGGGCCATTTGCGGATCGACCCGTCGAGGACTTTTCTTGAACCCCGCCACTACTCATAATTAGATGGTGCGAGAGAGGACTTAGTTTCAGCCTTCTAAGCGACGTCGGACTTCATGAAAGGCTTCGTCTCGAGCAGGCCTGGGTCCCGCAAAGCCAGCTTTAGGCGAAGTTTTTCCTGTAATAAAGCTTGGAGATCGTCGCTTTGTTGACCGGTTGCGGCCTGTAGCCTCCGTTGCACCTTTTCCAATCTCCGCCGCAGGTGAATACGCCGCAGGGCGCGCACGGCGCTTTCCAGTCGTTCGGCGGTCAATTCCTCATCGTCCTTCATCAGGACAGAAGCCAAAAGGTTGCGCTCATTCGGAGGTAAATTAAGTTCGGTAGCAACAGCGGTTCCAGAGGGTGCGTGCAATATGCTCTCAAGCAATAGCTCGCTGGCCAGGCCAATGTGAAGCGTCTCGTTTTTCAAGACAAAGCGCGCCTGGGCGGCGGCATCGAAAGGCTCCTCAGAGCCGTCGCGGCCGGAGACCCTCTCCTCGCCGGGTTGCAATTCGGCGGCGGAGCAGAGCGAGCGAATAACGATGCGCTCGGCGTCAGTAACCTGCGTTTCCACGGAGGCTTTCAGGGAGGAGGTGCTCCGTTCCGTGCCCGCATGCTTCAATTCCTGCCGCAGCACAGCCGAATCGATACCCAACTTTTGGGCAATTTCACCGGAAAGTTCATCGCGCACGATCCTGCTGGGGACACGCTGCACATGGGGAAGTAGAAAATTGAGGGCCTTGAGCTTGCCTTCCGCGTTGCGGGGAGCAAACTGCATTCGCGCCCGGTCGATCAGATAGTCAAAGTACCGTTGCGACTGTCGCAATGACTCCGAATAAGCATCCTTGCCTTTGCGGCGTAAAAACAGATCGGGGTCGAAACCCGGCTCCAGCGTGAGCACCTTGATTTGGAACTCGTGTTCAACCAGGAGGCTCAAGGTCCGTTCCGTCGCCTTCGCGCCGGCAGTGTCAGGATCGAAATTAACCACTACGTTGTGACTGAAACGTCCCAGCAGTTTCGCTTGGAGTTCCGTAAAAGCTGTGCCGGAGCTTGCAATCACGTTGTGAAAGCCGGCGGCAAATAGGGAAATGCAATCCATCTGGCCTTCGACCAGAATTGCATAGTCCAATTTGCGGATTGCTTCCTTGGCCTGGTCGAGATTGAACAGCACGCGAGATTTGGAATAAATCAGGGTCTCAGGCGAATTCAAATACTTCGGTCCGGCTTTTTCGTCGGACGATAAGGTGCGGCCGGTGAATGCAATGACGCGGCCGGTTTCGTTGGCGATGGGGAACATCACCCGGTTTCTGAATTTTGAATACATTGCGGCGGTTTTTTCGGCAGGGTTCTGGTCCTTCCACGAAAAAAGGCCGGACTCGCGCAGCAATTCCTCGTCGAACTCTCCGCGCAACTTGTCGCGCAATAAGAATCCCGAATCCGGTGCATAGCCAATTCTGAACCGTTTAACCGTTTCGGCGGACAAACCTCGTTCCGCGAGATATTCCTGCGCACGCGCGCCTTCTCCGCGTTGCAAACACTCCTGAAAGAAGGAGGCGGCGCGCTCATGCATTTCGAGAAGCGCGCTCCGGATTTTCGCATCGCGAGCTTCTGCGGGACTGCTGAAACTTATTTTCGGCAGCGCGATCCCAAGCTTCTGGGCGACGGCGCGGACCGCTTCGGGGAAAGTAATATTCTCAATTTTCTGAACAAATGCGAAAACATCCCCTGAAACCCCGCACCCAAAACAGTGGAAGAATTGCCGCGTGGCGTGGACGGAGAAGGACGCTGTCTTCTCGTCATGAAAGGGACATAATCCGGAATAGTTCTGTGCGCCCGCTTTCTTCAGCTTGACGTAATCGCCAATAACGCGGACGATGTCCGCCTGCTGCTTGACGATCTCCTTAAAATCGGTGGATTCGGGCACTGGTGGATCGAGGGGTTATGTCCCCAGAATTGTGAAGCAGAGACGAAACATTCGCAAGTCACAACCGCCCATAATGGTTCGGAAAAACTGTGAATTGCTGAGGGTTGTTTGAGTTGGAAGCAGGTCAAGTTTGGTGCTTCGTCATCGGTGCATAATTGTTTACAATAAGGCGGCTATCGTCTTGAAATGCTGCCAAGGCCCTTGTAACAGCGGGTCGAGGGTAATTTTTGAAGCCTTCAGATAAAAACCCACACTCCTCCGATCGCCAGTACTGGCGCTTGGAGGGAAGCCTGCTGGAATTGACCACCGTACGTCCGATTGCGTTTTTCACCTGGAACGCCCAGACGTTTACAGAGCGGTGGGTGCGGCGTGGAATAGTCCTAATAAGCGCTCTGCTGCGGCCGTTACTTTATGCACTGGACCGGCATTTTGCCACGCGCATAGCACATACTATTTTGCGCGGGATTAGCCGCGACCGCCTCGACTCTCTCGGGGAGGAGTACTTCGAATACAAATTAAAACCTTATCTGAAGGCGCAGGGTGTTGAAGAAATAACGCAGCTGGTGGCGGGTGGAACAAACCTCGTATTAATCAGTCAAGGCTTGGACCACGTGATGCGCCCCTTGGCGCAATATCTAGGCGTGAAGTGGATAGTTGCCAACCGGCTCGAGTTTCGTGATGGGATTGCCACCGGACGTCTTCTGGATCCGGTAGTCCCACCGCGCGGTCTATTGGCGCGTTTTAGCCGGAACGGAACTCATGGAAGCCGTTCCCCCGAAGAAGCTGCACGCGATCTCCGCCTGCCTTCAGTTAGCGCTCTAGAGACGGCCGTTCAGCACGCTGCGCGTGACGTTACAACGGTTGAACGTCCCATTGTTTACTTTGATAAACCCCCGGT
>JAFAWN010000391.1 GCA_019241735.1 Terriglobales bacterium | reverse complement strand
AAGCCGGGTAGCAGCCAAAGAAACTCGCAGGCGGTCACGCCCATCCTGCACGCCAAAGCCTTAAAAAAGCAATGGAACGCGCAGGTATGCAATACCGGCGCTGACGCTGACCTGAACGCGGCCCTCAACAGCTGCGTGGTCCGGTAGGCGGTTCATGAGCCTGCCCGTCATCGCGGTAACCAACGTCTCCACATGCCTGAGCGACGCGCAAATCAAAGCGGTCATTCCTTCGCTTCAGCAACAGGTGTCCGAGGACTTCAGGCCGTACTGGGACGCCGATTGTTCTTTGATATTCCTGACGAAAGATTCGCCGCTGATTGCAGGGTGGTGGCAAATCCTGGTGACCGATGATCCCGATCAGGCGGGCGCGCTGGGTTATCACGAGATGACCAGCCACGGATTGCCTCTGGGCAAAGCTTTTGCGGGCCTGGATCTGCGAAGCGGCTTTTCCTGGACGCTCACGCTAAGTCATGAATTGCTCGAGATGCTGGCGGATCCGTGGATCAACTGGTGTGCGCAGGGATTGGACGAAAAAGTCTATGCCCTCGAAGTTTGTGACCCGGTTGAAGCCGACAATCTGGGGTATGAATTGGATGGAGTGCTGGTTTCAGATTTCATCACCCCGGCGTGGTTTGAACCGACGGCTGCGGGCCGGGTGGACTTCAAGCGCAGGATTTCCAAACCACTGGACCTCGCCACCGGCGGTTATATTTCAGTGTTAAATCCCCCAGGCGGCTGGACCCAGGTCAATGTCGAAGGGTTAAGCGGCCCGGCAATTCCGGTTGGGAGCCGGAGACACCGCCGGACGATGCAGCGTCCGCAGTGGAAAAGAAGCGAAGTTCGAGGGCCGTTGGGTTGATGTTGAATCCGAATCAGAGAGCGATCTCTATAAGACGTCCACTGGCTTCGTGAACGTGTCAGCAACCGGGACCACGGTTACCGAAAAAATAAAAAGCTGAGTAGAATTGGTTACGCGCCCGCCGTGAGCATCGCGCAACGGGGCTGTAGCTCAGATGGATAGAGCACCTGCCTCCTAAGCAGGGGGTCGGCAGTTCGAATCTGCCCAGCCCCACCATCGTTGTTTTAAATTGATGCATTGAGCATGTTTCGGCTATGCCGGCCTGGCTCCGGCTGATGTGCTTGGGCGGGCTAACCGGGTTTAACGCGCGGCGTGGGAGGTTTGCGAAAGAAAATCGGACTTGCATTGCTTAGCTGCAGAGAGCAATTGATTAAACTCCGGGCGGCCGCGCAGTGACGCAAACAGAGGGTCATTGCGCAAACCGTCATAGCCGCAATAGTGTCCGGTGACGATAGCGCTCCTCAGCAGACCGAAAGCGAGGTCGCGCTGACCGCAGAAGAGGACATTGGGTGCAAGCGTGTACCGCATTTCGGGGTCGGGAGACGTGCCCACCCACGCCGCATATTCCCGGACCAGGGCGGCAGTGCTCGCGGACGATGGGGAATCCAGGCACGCCGTCATCATTTCGGAAGACCGGTCAGTACCGGGTTTCGGATTTGCCTCCCTGGCTTGCGCCAATTTTCCTTCGCGCAGGTAATACCGCACCATGTTGTTCGACGACCACACCGATCCTGCATCGAGCTGAATAAAATCGAACGCCCGCGAGAAGTTTCCCAGTTGCTCGAAAGGAATCGCACAGGAGCGCAATCCAAAGCTTCCGGGATCGAGTGACAGGGCAGTCTCGCACTCGTGTGCCGATTCCTCGTCGGCTCCGCCGTAGCGCAGAACATAGGAGAGGGCGAAATGTGCTGCGGCATTCTCCGGATGGCGCTCCACCAGGGTCTTGGCATCGCCATAAGCCTTTACCAACTCGCCGCGCTCAACTCTATTTACGATCAACTGACCCGCGGCGAAAATAAGGTTGGGATCCAGGGCCACAGCCCGCTCCAGAGCGGTATTGGAACGCTGATACATCGCTTCTCCGCCGCTCGAATACACAGAGTCAAAGTAATAGCGAAGTCCCAGGGCCGCCCACGCGGGGGCGTACGTGGGGTCCATCCCCACCGCGCGTTCGAGCATCGCGATAGCGTCTTTGTTGGG
>JAFAWN010000372.1 GCA_019241735.1 Terriglobales bacterium | reverse complement strand
CGGGGCGTGCTTTATGTTCTGGATGAGCCATCAATTGGGCTGCACCACCGCGACAATGACCGCTTGCTGCATGCGCTTGAGGAATTGCGGGACTTGGGCAACACCGTGTTGGTAGTGGAGCACGATGAAGAAACTATTCGCCGCGCCGACTACGTGATTGACCTCGGGCCGGGAGCGGGCCGTCACGGCGGCGAGCTGGTTGCAGAAGGAACGCCGCGCAAGATCATGGACACGCCGGGATCGCTGACCGGCGCTTACATAGATGGCAGAATACAGATCGAAACGCGGCCGGAACCGAGGCCTCTGAATGGCTCCGGAATTACAATTCTTGGCGCGCGGGAAAACAATCTCAACCACCTGGACATCACGTTTCCGCTGGGGGTGATGACGGTTGTCACCGGGGTTTCCGGGTCCGGAAAATCGACGCTGGTGAACGACATCCTCTATCGAGCGCTGGCAAAGAAGCTGTACCGATCGCGCGACGAACCCGGCAAGCATAAGGCGATTAGTGGTACTGAGAACATCGATAAAGTAATTCGCATCGACCAGTCGCCCATCGGCCGCACACCGCGTTCCAATCCCGCAACTTATACCGGCGTGTTCACTCAAATCCGCGATTTGTACGCCATGCTTCCGCAATCCCGGGAGCGCGGATACAAGCCCGGTCGTTTCTCCTTCAACGTATCCGGAGGGCGCTGCGAGGCCTGCCAGGGCGAAGGCCAGCGGCGAATTGAAATGAATTTCCTGCCCGATGTTTATGTGCTGTGCGAGGTGTGTGGCGGCAAACGCTACAATCACGAGACCCTGGCGGTGAAGTACAAAGGCCACTCCATTGCGGACTTGCTGGAAATGCCCATTGCCGACGCATTGCCGGTGCTTGAAAATATCCCTCAGGTGACGCAGAAGTTGCGCACCCTGGTCGACGTTGGCCTGGGCTATCTCCATCTTGGCCAGTCCGCGGTTACGCTCTCCGGCGGCGAGGCGCAGCGTATTAAATTGGCGCGCGAATTGAGCAAGCGGCAGACTGGCAAGACTCTCTACCTGCTTGATGAGCCCACCACCGGGTTGCATTTTGACGATGTGAGCAAGCTGCTGGACGTTCTGCATCGCCTCACTGATCTTGGCAATACAGTAATTATCGTGGAGCACAATCTGGACGTGATTCGGAGTTCAGACTGGATCATCGATCTCGGCCCCGAAGGTGGCGAGGAAGGTGGGCGGCTGGTCGCGGTTGGCACTCCACAACAGGTCAGCCGTAACAAGAAATCCTATACCGGACAAGCTCTGGCGCAATACTTTAGCAGTGCTGGGCGGGAACATCCGCAGAGAGCGGCCGTTCAATAGTTCGCTCATACTGAATATTGTGGGTCATCAAAATCAGTGTCTTCCCCTCAAAATCCGTGGCTCGAGCCCGTACTGCCGCCGGTCGCAAAACCATCGCCACTGGCAGCTTCCAGCAGGGGCGAAGATCCAGTATGGAATGGCTGGGACGTTCTGCAGATTGCGTGCTTGATGCTTTTCACCCCATTCCTGTTTATTTTCGTCGCCGGTTTCGCCCTCCACCAACTGCGTTACCCCGGCCTCCCATTGGCAGAGATTGTTCAGAAGCCCATGTTGGCGCTGGTGTCGGAGTTTTTGGGATACCTGGTGGTGGCCTTCTACATGGTGGTCTTGATTGAAGGACGGTATCATCGAAAATTTTCCGAGGCCATCCGCTGGAATTGGCCGGTGAGAAGCTGGGCGGCATTGTGCGGCCTGGGAGTGCTGCTGCTGTTTGTTCTGCAAGGCTTGGCGCATTTTTTGCCGATTCCCAAAAACCTGCCCTTCGACCGCTTCTTTGAGCACCCTGCGGAGGCCTATCTCACTTCTATTTTTGCCATTGGCTTCGGGCCATTGATGGAGGAGCTGTTTTTTCGCGGATTTCTTTATCCGGTGCTCGCGCGCCGCCTGGGTATTTTTTTTGCGGTAGCTTTGACTTCCGTCGCCTTCGGACTGGTACATGCTTTGCAACTCGGATACGCGTGGAGTGCCGTGCTGGTGATTTTTTTCGTCGGCCTCGCGCTCACGTTGGTCCGCGCGCTCACCCATTCCGTTGCCGCCAGTTTTCTGGTTCACGTCGCCTACAATTCCACCCTCACCGTCCTCACATTAATTGCCACCGGCGGATTTCGTCACATGGAACGCTTGAATCAGTGATAGCGCCAACGCCGCGAAAGAGCCGTGGTATTGTGGATTTCGATGATTTCACCACGCCACGAACTACTGGGCCTGCTGGCCGCCAAATCTTTTGCCCTGGGAGAGTTCAAACTTTCCTCCGGGGGCACGAGCGACTATTACATCGACTGCCGCACCACTACCCTCGACGCGCGCGGCGCACAGTTGACCGGGCAGGTGTTGCTGGAAGAAATCCGCCGGCAAGGCTGGAACCCGGAGGCTATCGGTGGATTGACTATGGGTGCCGACCCGCTGGTAGTTGCGGCAGCGGTCACCAGCGGTAAACTGCACGGTTTTTTAGTACGCAAAGCGGAAAAGGCCCACGGCACCGGCAGGAGAATCGAAGGCTTCAACCATAAAGGCAGCCCAGTCGTTATCGTGGATGATGTTTGCACCACCGGCGCATCCACGGTGCAGGCTATCGAAGCTGCCCGCGAATTCGGGTTCAATGTCATCGGAGTCCTGTGTCTGGTGGAACGGGAAGAGGCGCACGGCCGGACCAGCGTAGAGGCCGCAGCCGGTGCCGCGCCGTTTATCTCAATTTTTACTGCAACGGACGTCCGCAAGGAATACGAGTCCCGTCGCCGGCAGGCGCATCCAACTACCTGACCTGTTTTAAGGTTGCTGGCAACCAATCATCCTCACATCAATGGGATTTTTAAATGATCCAAACTCTTGAATGGACATCATCGGGCGTGCGTTTTCTCGACCAGACCAAGCTGCCCACTGAAGAAACATATGTCGTTTGCGAAACTCATGAGCAGGTGGCAGAAGTCATTCGAAACATGGTCGTACGTGGCGCCCCTGCCATTGGCGTGGCCGCAGCCATGGGCATTGCCCTTGGGGTAAAGAATTCGAAAGCCGAGGATCCGGCGGAGTTGGGGCGCAATTTTGATGACGTCTGCGACTTAATGGGAAAAACCAGGCCAACCGCGGTGAATCTTTTCTGGGCAATCCGCCGCATGAAAGACAAATTCGCGTCTCTGCACGGCGAGCGCTCCCAGGAAATAAAACGTGAGATTGTAGAGGAAGCCAAGCGCATGCATGCCGAAGACATCGCCGCGAACCAGGCGATGGGGCGTCACGGGGCGGTGCTCATGCCCGCCGACGGGGGCGTCTTGACCCACTGCAATGCCGGAGCCCTCGCCACTTGCGGCTATGGAACTGCGCTGGGCGTGATCCGCGCGGCCATTGAGGGAGGCAAGAAAATTCACGTCTATGCGGACGAGACCCGCCCGTTTTTGCAAGGCTCGCGCCTTACCG
>JAFAWN010000349.1 GCA_019241735.1 Terriglobales bacterium | reverse complement strand
CGGCCAAGTCAAGAGCGCCTTCGCCGGTGGAAAGAATCCCGCCGACAACATCGTTTATTTTCCCATCACCACATTTCAAAAGCTCCATCCCGAGTTAAAGGCGCATTGGATCAGCGTCAAAGCCGCGTACCACGACGATATGCCGCTTGTGATCGATGAAATTCGCGAACTGTTGCGCCGCCGCCGTAAAGTTCCGCTGGATAAGCCGGACAACTTTGCGGTTTTCACCCAGGATTCCCTCTCCGATATATGGAATCAGATTACGGGTACGGTCTTCATCTTCATGTTTGCCGTCTCCGGGGTGGGGCTGATCGTGGGCGGGGTGGGAGTGATGAATATAATGCTGGTCTCGGTGACTGAACGTACCCGGGAGATCGGGGTCCGGAAAGCGGTCGGCGCGCGCAAGCGCGATATTCTGCTGCAATTCACGCTGGAGGCCATCACCCTGACCGCGATTGGCGGCGTGCTCGGCGTACTCCTCGGCGCTTTAATCACTTGGATCATTCCCGTCATCTGGAGTTCAATGCCGGCGCGTATGTCGCTTTTCTGGGCGAGCTTTGGCTTGGGAGCTGCTGCGGTGGAAGGCCTGGTCTTCGGAATTTATCCTGCATGGAAGGCGGCGAATCTTGATCCCATCGACTCGTTGCGTTATGAGTAGAGGTCGCTGCCTATTACGCTTCTGAGATTTATTCAGATCATTTCCGTCCTGGGATGTATCTCGAGCCTCGGCTTCTACGCACTTTGCCTGGTGGCCGCCGCCACCTTTCTGCAAAAGCGGCGGATAGCGGCCGCAAACACTCTCTCCACCCAGGCGCTTCTGCCTGTTTCCATATTGAAGCCGTTGCGCGGAACTGATCCAGAAATGTATGAGAGTTTCCGCAGTCATTGCCTGCAGGATTATCCGGAATACGAAATCGTGTTCGGGGTCAATGACCCAGCCGATTCCGCCATCGCATTCGTACAGCGGCTGGAAAAGGAATTTCCTGATCGCGCAATCAAGCTTGTGATTTGCACGGAGCGCCGGGGGGCCAATACCAAAGTCAGCACTCTCGCGCAGATGCTGCCTAAGGCGAACTATCCACTCATCGTCGTCAACGACAGCGACATCAGGATCGAGCCGGATTATCTACGCGCGGTCCTCGCCTCCCTCGGTGATCCAGACGTAGGCTTGGTGACCTGCCTTTATCGCGGCGTGCCCCATTCAACTCTGGGCTCACATTTGGAATCGCTTGGCATCAGCACTGATTTTTGCCCCGGGGTGCTGGCCGCGCATCAGCTCGAAGGCGGAATTCGATTCGGGCTGGGATCGACGCTGGCATTCCGCAAGAAAGACTTGCAAGAAATTGGCGGCTTCGAATCATTCGCCGATTATCTGGCCGACGACTACCAGCTGGGAAGCCGCATAGCGGCGCTTGGCCGTGAGGTAAGACTTTCCACCGTAGTTGTGGAAACCTTCTTGCCTCCATATTCCCTGCGGGAATTTGTTGACCACCAGTTGCGATGGAGTCGCGCAATACGTGATTCAAGGCCATGGGGATATTTAGGGTTGATTTTTACATTCGGTATACCGTGGGCATTACTCACCGTGGTCACGGCCAGGTGGACCGCGGCGGTGTGGGCGCTGTTCGCGCTCACGGTCGGCGCGCGACTGCTCATGGCGACAGTGATAGGCGGGAAAGTTCTCGAAGATCGGCAGGTTGGGCGCTGGCTGTGGCTGGTTCCTTTGCGCGATCTGATTGCAGCCATCCTATGGATGGTAAGTCTGTTCGGCAGGACTATTGTGTGGCGAGGAAAAAAGTTTCGGTTGAAGAGCGGAAAGCTTGCGGCACCTTAATTCAAGACTGTGAATCTGCGTCAGCGCTGCGCACCCTCTGCCGGGGCGGAAGGCCTGTCCACGGGGGCAATCTTCCCCTCTTTGCCGAAGCGGTACTTTTCACCGCGCCAGAAAAATTTACGGCCGGTAAAACTGGCTGCCCAAATAAAAAATCCTTCCAGGTCGCGAAGCGGATAGAGCCAGCACAACTTCAGCGACTGCCGGTCGCCAATGGTTTGCCATCCGACGACGACAGACTGCACAATCCGGTTCAGCAAAGCGACAGCTAGAAGAACGGCTCCCAGCAACCAATGCCCGAGGGCAGCCGCCGAGATCAACCCCAACACGCCAAACGGCATGGCGTAGGTTAGGCCGGCGCCGACATGCCCCAAAGGTCGCGAATACCGGGTGCTCTTCATCCAGCGCAACTGGTCTCCGAGCGTGCGCGTGACTGGGCGCGGAGTAAGCACATGCCGCACGACGTAATGCGAGTAAATGACCTTGTAGCCTGCGGCCCAAGTTTTGTTGCCCAGTACGAAGTCGTCCGAATAATAATCAGCCGTCGCGGCGATGCTGCCTATTTTTTCCAGCACTTCGCGCCGTAATGCGACTGCGGGCCCAAGCGCGAAACGAAGTCCTTCGAACATCTCTGCGACCATGACACCGGAGGCCATTTCAACCGATAGTCCCAAAGCCTCAAGTGACGACCAGAAATCTCCGGCGGAGACGCCCTGGTACGGGCACGTCACCAGCCCAATCTTCGGATCAAGTAAAGGGGCGATCACGTGGCGGAGGAAATTCGGCGAAACCCCCACATCGCTGTCGCTTATAACAAAATAATTCCGGGACGAGGTTGGAATCATGTTACTCAACGAAAATACCTTTGCATTTGGCCATGCGGGAGGCCCTGAAACCACGAACCGGCTGGGGATTTCGGGATGCCGTCGCGAGATTGTTTCTGCCATGCGAAGCCCGGCGTCATCCGCACGGCGGGCTCCGAAAACAATTTCAAATTCCGGGTAGCGCTGCTGGAAAAAGCTTTCGAGATTTTCCTCCAACTTTGCTTCCGCGCCGTGCAGCGGCTTAAATATGGTGACTGGAGGCAATGACGCGTCCGGGACGTGACCGGCATCCTCTCTCGCTTTGCGGGCTGCGCGGCGGTACTGAAATGCCGCAACCAGAACAAGGAGGAGAAAAATTGCTGAGGTGGTGGTCCCCAGAAGCGCCAGGCTAAGCAACGCACGCCATAACGCCAGCGCAGCGCTCACGGCTTTAACTCGTGGTTAATGAGTATGAATTTTCCGCCTTCGCTGGCCAGTATGATTCTTGGGGCGTTTCCGAGTTCTTTTGGCGCGGATTGGTCTGTCCACAGGAAAACGGTATGCGTCCCAGACCATAACGCAGCCAAGGTTGCCGGAGTTTCAAATACATGAGGTGCGTCGGAAAACTTTGCGCCATACCAGAGATTTCCGCTGGGCTGATGCAGCACATGCAGCGGAACACCGGTATAAAAATTCAAACATGACGCCTGATGATATTCGCCGTCCACGACGATCGTGTCTCCAGGCTCGTAGTAATCGCGGATCGCCAGGGCAAGCTGCTTCGAAGATAAAATCGGAGAGAAGGTCACAAAGGCGGAATGAACGCACGAAAGCAATCCCACCATCATCAATGCTAGCGCCGCATTGCCGGCGGCCGTCCGGCCTGCTTTCCGGAGGATCAAATTGGCGCCGCTGCCGATGAACAAAGAAAGTATTGCGCCAGTCAGTGGACCGCGAAACGCGCCCAGCGCGGCTGGCGTTAAATCGAGAAAATGCCCAAGAGAAAGATCGTATTCCTGCGGATTCTTCCTCAATAGTTCCGCCAGATCCGTCCCCGGCGGAGGAGGATGTGAAGCCTTCAACAAGAGTGTTCCGGCCATCGAAGCCAGCGCCAATGCTCCAAACATAATCACGGAAGAAATTTTGCCCGCACGCCTGGCCGGAGAGCCCGGCGCAGTCGCTGATTCTTTTCCCAGCCATCCGCCCACCAGCAAAGCCAGGGCCGGCAGCGCTGGTACGGTGTAGTATTCCTGCCGGGTTGAGAAGCTGAAGAAGCCCACGATAACCAGGGCCCATAACGCCAGAATCAGATTGGCCCTTTCTCTCGCGGTCAACCGGT
>JAFAWN010000107.1 GCA_019241735.1 Terriglobales bacterium | reverse complement strand
CGGGTGCTTTCCCCTTCGAATTGTCCGGCTACAGCCATGTGGTTTAATCTACTTTCCAGTTAGATGCGCTTCCCTGGCTTCATTCTGCAGATTTTGTTTCCGGTGAACATACCGTTCAAACTCGCAGCATAGGGCACCGGCAGCCTTTTTCGTATTGCGCGAGAGTTCAAAAATCCGGCGCCAAAGCCACGGGCGCAAAGCTGCGAACAGCACGAATCTTGCGGTGAGAAATTGACCGTCACTGGCGATAAACGCAGCCGTCGGCGGCATCTCGAAACTTAATTCATCTGAAACCGCTTTGAGCGCGCCGAAAGCGATGCCGTGCATTGCAGCAACGCGAGCGACGGTGGCGGCTTCCATGTCAATCAGGTCAGCATCAAACGCCCTTGCTAATTTCGCCTTTTGCGAAGGGCCCGCGACAGATGCGAAACTCACGAGTACAGCGTCACCGACTCCCGTTTCCACGCGGCTCCCGTCTCTGGCATCAACAACGCGTCTGACAGAAAAGACTTCACCAACTTTGATCGAATGTTTCGCCGCGCCCGCGAACCCTGCCGACATCACCAGGGTCGGCGCGAAGAGGGCAATCACCGCCTCGGTGGCGCATCGCGCTGCTGTCTCTCCCATTCCGCCACAAACAACCACAAAAGCGTCATGATCAAAGAAAGTGAAGCTTCGCCCCGCATGCTCGCGTGTCACCCTCCGGCAATGCTTCAACAACGGACTAACTTCACGTTGCAATGCGGCAACCAGCGCGATTTTATTTGCAGCTGCCACTTTTTCTCTCGTTAACCTACGCGTACCCGTTCTGCTGAAACCAATCTGCGGCGCGGCGCAGCGCCGCATCCACCGGAACGATTTTCCAGCCCAATTCTTTTTCCGCTTTGGCTGAGGTTACAAACATTTTCTTTCGCCCCATGCGCACGGCGTCGATTGTGACGCGGGGCTCTTTACGCAACAGCTTCCCCGTAAACCAGGTATCTGCGACTGCCGCAGCGAAGGCCACGCTATAAGGAAGTTCCACCTTCGGCGACGGCAGTCCAGTGATTGCGGCCAGCTTGTCCAGAATCTGTTTCAACGTAAGGTTTTCTCCGCCGAGGATATAGCGCTCCCCGCTGCGTCCACGTTCGAGCGCCGCCACGTGTCCACGTGCACATTCGGCCACATCCACCAGGTTCAGGCCGGTATCGACATAAGCGGGAAATTTTTTCTTGAGGAAATCGACAATAATTCGACCTGTTGGCGTGGGTTTTATATCCTGCTCCCCTACCGGCGTCGTTGGATTCACGATCACTACATCCATCCCGCTCTGTCCCGCCTCCACAGCAATTTTTTCTGCCATGAACTTGGACCTCTTGTAGTGGCCGATCATATTTTCGAGCGAAACCGGGGAGTTCTCATCTGCCCGCTGCCCATTCGAGGTGAACCCCGTAGTCGCCACGCTTGAGGTGTAAACAACCCTCCTTACCCCATTTGCCCGCGCTGACTCGAGAATCGCCCGCGTACCCTCGACGTTGGCGCGATACATTTGCGCCGGATCGCGGACCCACAAACGGTAGTCCGCGGCAACATGGAACACGGTATCGCACCCTGCCATTGCCTTCTTCAAGGATGCCGTGTCGCAAAGATCGCCGGTGACGAGCTCCGCATTTAAACCTTCGATGTTTTTCCGGCCACTGGCGGCACGCACCAGCAGCCGCAGTTGCGCTCCTTCGCGGGAAAGAGCCCGCCCCACATGGCTGCCGACGAACCCTGTAGCGCCTGTAATAAAAGCTTTCATTGGTCCCCGGTCGGGGCTAGTCGGCGGAACCTAAGTGTACCGGGAGCGTCAGCGAAACATATCAGTGGCCGGTCCAGACAAATTAGGACCGCTGCGCTTCCATTTCGTCCGCAATTACTTTCTTGTACGCGGTCAGCGCAATCAGCGGAAAATATTCCCGATACATGTGATAGTTGAGATAAAAAACGCGAGGAAAACCAGTCCCGGTGAAATACCGCTCGCGCCACGAACCATGGCTTTCCTGCGTGCGCAGCAGATACTCTATTCCGCGCGGCACACAGTCGCTCCGGGTATCATTCGCCGCCAAAAGTCCCAGCACTGCCCACGCCGTCTGCGAGGGGGTGCTGGGACCCACTCCCTTCAAGCTGGCATCATCGTAGGATGCATTGCTTTCCCCCCAGCCGCCATCCGGGTTCTGCACCATCCGCAACCACTCTGCCGCCTGCTGTACGTATGGCTCGTGATGGTCTACTCCTATCGCCTGCAGCCCGCGCAGCGCGAGCATCGTTCCGTATATATAATTCACGCCCCAGCGCCCAAACCACGGTCCATCAGCTTCCTGTTCGTTACGAAGAAATTCGATAGCCCTGACTACAGCGGGATGACTGGAATCGTAACCATAAGCCGCCAGCATCTCCAGGATTCTTCCTGTGATGTCAACCGTGGGCGGATCCAGCATGGCGTTGTGATCGGCAAACGGAATATGCTGGAACACCATGCGGTCATTGTCCTTGTCGAACGACGCCCAGCCGCCGTTCTTGCACTGCATGGAGAGGATCCATTCAATTGCCCGCTCGACTGACTCGAGCTGATAGCGCCCGTTGGGGTGCTCGACCTTGGATAAGCCCAGAGCCACCATAGCGGAATCATCGACGTCGGGATAAAACTCGTTATTGAACTCAAAATACCAACCCGCGGGACGGCCTTGTTTGTTCTTAACCGCCCAATCACCCGGCTT
>JAFAWN010000087.1 GCA_019241735.1 Terriglobales bacterium | reverse complement strand
CGGCAGGTCGCGGCGCTCGCCAGGTTGTACCGCGAGGGCAGGATGGAAGACGTGGGCCGCGGTTCTTTACCCGCCCCAGATGCCTCGCCGGCTCCGGACAAAGTTTTCGAAAATATCGATGGCATCAAGTTTCTTCTGCACGAAGGCGGCTGCGGAGGAACGCGCGAAGATGCAAACAATCTATGCGGACTGATTGCCGGCTATATTCATCATCCCAACGTAGCCGGGGCTACCGTCCTCAGCCTGGGATGTCAGAATGCGCAAGTAGGCATCCTAAAAGAAGAACTGCGGAAGCGCGATCCTGAATTCAACAAGCCGTTGTTTATTTTGGAGCAGCAACAAAGTGGATCGGAATTCGCGATGCTTTCGGAAGCAATCCAGTTGACTTTTCAAGGCCTGACCGAGGCAAACAAAGCGAAACGGTCGCCCGCAGCAATCTCGAAGCTTCGCGTTGGCCTGAAGTGTGGCGGCTCGGACGGCTTTTCGGGCATTTCCGCCAATCCCGTCGTTGGATACAGCTCTGACCTGCTGGTTACGATGGGAGCGACAACCATCCTTTCTGAGTTTCCCGAACTATGCGGTATTGAGCAAGAACTGATTGACCGCGCCGTTCGAAAAGATGTCAGCGACCGTTTTATTCACCTGTTGCGCGAGTATGCCGCCCGGGCCCGTGCCGTCCGTGCCAGCTTTGATATGAATCCCTCTCCCGGCAACATCCGTGACGGGTTGCTGACCGACGCGATGAAATCTGCGGGCGCCGCGAAAAAAGGCGGAACATCGCCCATCACTGCTGTGCTTGATTATCCCGAATACTCAACCGAGGCCGGTCTGAATTTACAGTGCACACCGGGAAACGACGTGGAGTGCGTTACCGCCCAGGTTGGCGCGGGCGCGAATATGGTTCTTTTTACAACTGGGCTGGGCACTCCAACTGGTAATCCAATTGCGCCTGTAATCAAAATTTCATCGAACACGCAGCTTGCTGGGCGGATGCCGGACATTATCGACTTCGATACCGGACGGATCATCACCGGCGAGGCAACAATTAAGGATGCCGGCGAGGAACTCTTAGATCTCCTCATTCAGGTAGCTGGAGGGCAAGTCCGGCCGAAAGCCGAACTCAATGGCCAGGAGGATTTCATCCCCTGGAAGCGGGGCGTGTCATTGTGAATACTCTGGTTCTCACTGAAAGATAAGCACTTACGCGCTTAATAGCTTAAAGCAATAGACGATGCAGCCGCTCTTAGTGTTCCACGTGGAACATTACCCGGCCTGGTTACTGTGTTGTTCTCTCGTGCGTTCTGTGTCGGTGGGCCCTGATCTCCTGTTTACACTGTGACAAGTCAAATTAAGAGATGTTGTCAATCTTAACTAGCGTGACATGAAGCCAGACTGAATGGCAACTTCTACGGTTCCTCTTCTTTCCCTCTTTCCTCTGCTTTCGTTGCATTGAGAGTAAAGTTGGGCACGTCAAGCCCAGAATGCTCGTTGTCGCCGAAGGAGGTTCGGCACCCATCCGTTCTGCTGTTCAGCTTCGGTTCTGTGTACCCGTCTTGCAAGAACATAATGCTCTTTTCGATTCTGTACTCGGCACAAGCATTTCCGTCGTAACGGACACAATCTCTTGTTTGGTGATTGTAAGTTAAAGAGTAGGACGCCTCCTCCGACGGTTTACCCAAAGCCTGCACAATCTCATCTCGGCTCATACCGAAGAAATAGCAGTGATGTTGAACTGCCCAAGCCACTTTTTTGTGCCACACCGACTTGGGAACTTTGCCGCGCTCTTCCGTCACCCATGTTGGGGTTGGAGGCGCGGTCTTGTTTTCGGCTGGCGCCTGTTCTGCTGACGGCTGTTGAAGTGGCCGAACTGGAATTTAGATACAAACTATATTGAGACTAAGGCCAAACCTTCTCCCGAACTTTCCTCCCCATGTAGAATTAAGAAGCTCATGTCAGCGTCACTGCAACTGATACAGATCGACGTTGCGCCTCCGGCGCGAATACCCAAACCGGCATGGCTTAAGGCAAAGGCCCCGGTCGGGGAAAATTTCCACAACTTGAAAAAGCTTGCGCGCGGACTTGGTCTGCACACGGTTTGTGAATCGGCGCAGTGTCCAAATATTGGCGAGTGTTGGGAGCACCACACCGCGACTTTTATGCTGCTGGGGGATGTCTGCACCCGGCGTTGCGGGTTCTGTGCCGTGCCGAAAGGGCGTCCTGCGGCTCTGGATCTGGACGAGCCCCGCCGGGTTGCGGAGGCCGTAGCCGCGCTGGGGTTGAAGCATGCGGTAATCACCAGCGTAAATCGCGATGATGACAACCTGGGTGGGGCGCGCATTTTCGCCGAAACGGTGCGCGAAATCCGGCGGCTGGTTGTGGATTGCCGTATCGAACTTTTGATTCCGGATTTTCAGGGCATTGAAGCCGCACTGCGAGTCGTTTTGGAATCCCGTCCCGAGGTCCTGAACCATAACACCGAAACTGTGCCACGGCTTTATCGTGCGGTCCGCTCCGGAGCGCGCTACGAGCGCACTCTTCAACTTTTGGAGAGGGCGAAGCAGATCAGTCCGGAGGTAATTACAAAATCAGGCGTGATGGTTGGCCTAGGAGAAACCACTGCCGAATTAGTGCAGGTATTTCGGGACCTGGGATCACAGGGGGTAGATATCCTAACGGTGGGACAATATTTGCGGCCTTCGCGCGATCACCTGCCTATGGCCCGGTATTACACGCCGGATGAATTTGAGTATTTGAAAAGTGAAGCAATGCGGTGCGGTTTCCGCCATGTCGAATCGGGGCCGCTGGTGCGTTCCAGCTATCATGCCCACGAGCAGGCAAACAGCACAAGCGCCAGGTGCTCACCCCAAGTTGGCGCTCCCGTTTAAAACACCCGGAACCTGATTGTTAGATACTTCTTCGGGTTTTCTCTGATCGCTTTTACCAGCTCCCGCGTTTCCACCAGCATCTGATCGGTGTTATTGAACAAGGAGGGATCCCGCAGGAATTTACCCGCCGTGCCCTCTCCGGCGTCGAGGCGGTCGGCAAGGCTCGAGATCTTGTTCATCGTGTCCTGAAGCTTGTTGGCGAATTCCTCGTCTTTGGTGAGCTTGCCCAGCGCGCCTTTGCCGGCATTGACGTCATCGGTGATCTTTTTTACATTGGCGATGGTTTCATTCGCGGTGTTGTACAGCGAAGGATCTTTCAGCAGCTTCCCGGCGCTTCCCTTGCCGGCGTTAAGGTCTTCAATGATGCGGTTCAGCTGGTCCACGGTGGTATTAGCCTTGCGGTATAGTTCATCATCGACGAGTAACTTCCCCAAGGTTCCGTTGCCCGACGTGACTTCGTTCACCAGACCCTGAAACTGCCCCACCGTGGCATTGACTTTGTTGTAAAGACTGGGATCGTAGATGACTTTTCCTATCGAACCCTGGCCGCTTTCGATGAAGGCCACGATCCGGTCGACGCGCTTAAGCAAAGCGTCCATATTCTGCAGCGTACCCTGGCTGGCGCGCACTACGTCCTGAATGTCCGGGTGATCGCGGGTCGCGAGCACGTCGCCGTTTTGTGCTTCCGGACCTCTAGCCTGCGAGCTGTCAATATCCACGAAGGTCTCGCCCAGCACCCCGGCGGTAGAAAGCGCGCTAAGAGAATCC
>JAFAWN010000395.1 GCA_019241735.1 Terriglobales bacterium | reverse complement strand
CGCGTCTCCAGCAAGAGGCGCACATTCACAAACTGATTCGGCCACAGCGCGTTATCTTTGTTATTGAAAGTCGCCTTCAGCTTTCCGGTCCCGGTGGTCTGATCAATCTCGTTGTCAATCGTCAGCAGGGTACCGGTGGCCAGCTTTGTCTGGTCATCGCGACTGTACGCTTCCGCGGGAAGAGGCGCTTGTTTCAGGTGCTGCGAAACCGAAGGCAGGCTGTCTTCAGGAAGCGTAAACAAAACGCTAATCGGCTGGAGTTGCGTGATCACCAGCATCGGTCCGGGGTCGGTGGCGTGGACAATATTTCCTATATCCACCAGCCGCAGCCCGATTCGTCCATCCACCGGCGCGGTAATGTGGCAGTACGCGATCTGCAGTTTTGCATTATCAATCTGCGCCTGATCGGAGCGCACGGTTCCCTGAAGCTGGTTTACTTGCGCCAGTTGCGTGTCTACCTGCTGTTGCGACATTGCCCCAGATTCCTGCAGTAGATCTTTAAAACGCTGATAATTTAGCTGTGCGTCTTTCAGTTGCGCCTGGTCTTTGAATAATGTTGCTTGCGCCTGGCTCAGTTGCACTTCAAATGGCCGCGGATCAATTACCGCCAGGAGGTCGCCTTTTCTGACATTCTGACCCTCCTTGAATGCCACCTGCACCAACTGACCGTCCACCCGGCTCTTTACGCTCACCGTGTTGAACGCAGTCACAGATCCGAGTCCGCTCAAATACACCGGAAAATCGCGTCGCTGTGCCGTCGCCACGGCCACCGGCACCGGTTGCCCCGCGCCCGCTGTCTTTGGATTCGCAGCCTGCGGAGCCGAGTTCGCACATCCCTGCCCCAGCATTGCCCACACCGCAGCGCCCGCGATAGTCAAAGCGAAGCGCGCTACGTTATGCATGGTTGCGTTTTGAGGGATCGCATCGCCGGAAGTCGCCGCCCTTGCGGGCGAGTCATTGGTCATTCGCATCCTCATTTTAAAAGGCTCTTCATAATCCTACATTTGGACGCGCAACGGCGCTCTAACGTTGCGGTTTATTCGTGGAATACGGCCCAAAACCGATGTTTTTCAGATGAAAGGCGTCAATCCCTGATTTGTCGCGGAAGCTTTACAAAACTTTACTTCGATTGAACCATTTTTACCGCGCGCGTAAGAATCCGGTCCTTCCTATCCGCGATAATGGTCTCACGGCCGGAAACGTTCGCGAATCAGCCGTATCATTTTGACAGGCAGTCTAACCGCTGAATATGTTTCTGAACTGGCGCAACGCAGGATTTAAAAAGCTGCCCGCTAAAATCGCGGCGCGTCGGATGATATTCGGACTGTTCGGACTGATCGTCACTATCGCGGTTAATTCCGCTGGCCAAAATGCCTCCCCAGATTCCGAGGCCGCGTCGTCTGCGCAGCCCGCGGCTTCGGTCGCACCGTCCGGAATTATTCGCGGCCGTGTGCAGTCCGGCGCGACGCCCATCCCCGGAGCAACGATTACCGCGACCAATGCCTCCTCAGGAGCAAAGATCACCACCTGGACCGCAGTGGATGGAACTTTTTCACTGCCGATTCCCGCTGAAGGCGAGTACTCCGTAACTTGCGAAATGATTGCCTTCGCTTCTTCCACTCAGCAAGTCATCGTGGATGCGAACCACCAGCAGGCGGACATTAATTTTGCTCTCACGCTGCTGTCGCGTGTTTCCAAATCGCCGCAACCTGATGGAATTCAGGCGAAGCAATCTAATGCCGGAAACCCACAGGCCTCTAACCGCAGAGGTTTCCAGAGCCTTGCAGTCACGCAGAGCGGCAACCCAGAAGATTTATCGGCCAATGGCGGCGCTGACCAGACTCCCGCCGGGATGCCGGTGCCCGGAATTGCTCCCGACGCTGCCACGGAAACGGTCACAGTTTCAGGCAGCGGCTCCTCCTCCGCCGGGGGCATGAGCAGCGGCGAGATGCAACAGCGCATGACCGAATTCCGCGAGCAAAATTCCTCGGGAGGCTTTGGGCCTGGCGGCGGCCATGGCGGCGGCCCCGGCATGCTGATGATGGGACGCGGTTTCGATGCCAACCATCCCCACGGCACGATTTATTACACGGGCGGCGCCGGCGCACTGAACGCCAAGCCGTATTCACTAAGCGGGCAGCCCAGCGCCAATCCCGGATACCTGCAGAATCG
>JAFAWN010000252.1 GCA_019241735.1 Terriglobales bacterium | reverse complement strand
AACTGCGCGAGCGTGCCAGCCAATGGCGCCAACGCGGCGAAAATATAACTCTTGCCAACGGTTGCTTTGACATATTGCACGTCGGCCACGTCCGTTACCTTCATGCCGCCAAGAAATTGGGCGGTCGGTTGATCGTCGCCATCAACTCCGATGAATCGGTGCGCGCGCTTAAGGGCAAAGGCCGTCCGCTAATACCCGCAGAAGAACGGGCGGAAATTCTTGCCGCCCTCTCCGACGTTGATGCCGTGGTTATATTTACCGAGCCGGATGTCCGAGAGTTGATCCGCGAAATTCGCCCCCAAATCCATGCCAAGGGGACCGACTACACTGCCGAGAGCGTTCCGGAGCGCGATACGGTCGCTGAGGTTGGCGGGCGGGTTGAGATTGTTGGGGACCCGAAGGACCACTCCGCCAGCGAAATCTTGTCTAGGGTCTCGGCAGGCGGCGGCATTCAAAAGCTAAAACCTGGCGCGGAAATTCATCCCGCCATGACTTCTATGCCGCGGCCTAAGCCGTGATTAATTCGGCAGCACCTGAAGCTGTGGTGAAGGCTTCTCTCTCTCGTCTGTTGATCGTCCGACTGGGGTCGATGGGAGATGTCATCCACACTCTGCCCGCGGTCAGCGCCCTCGGCCGCAATTTTCCTGAAGCAACGTTGGGTTGGATCATCGAAGAACGCTGGGCAGAACTTCTGTGCACTCTTCCCACCCCGCGTTGCGGCGCGCGCTCCGCTCAGAGGCCACTTGTAGACCGCATCCACACCGTGAACACCGGGAAGTGGAGACGAGCTCCACTCTCGATTGAAACCCTAGAACAACTGGCAGCCGGGTTGAGCGAACTTCGCGCACCGCGATATCAAATCGCCGTGGATTTCCAGGGGGCCATCCGCTCCTCATTGCTGGCGAAGTGGAGTGGTGCACCGACGATTTATGGATTCAGGCAACCTCGCGAGAATGTGGCAGCCATGTTTTATACTCACCCGATCATTGCCGAAGGCCGTCACATAGTTGAGCAGAATTTGTCGCTGGCCCAGGCAATAACGCGGAACTTTTCGTTGAATTTTGATAAAGATGATCAGCTCTACGATGGTCCTTCAACTAAGCAGTTGCCCCATGATCCGGCGGCAGAGATTGAGTGTGAACAACGACTTCAACAGCTTCAGGTCAAGCAATTTGTAGTGCTGAACCCTGGTGCCGGATGGGGCGCAAAACAATGGCCGGCTGACCGCTTTGCCCAGGTGGCCCGCGAATTGTCCCAGGGTGGATTGCCCTCTCTGATCAACTACGGCCCCGGGGAAGAGCCGCTCGCAAAATTAGTGGAGAGCGAGAGCGGCGGCGCGGCGAAAAGAATTCAATGCTCGGTGACGCAGTTAGTCGCTTTGCTCCGGCGCGCCACATTGTTCATCGGAGGCGATACCGGCCCCATGCATCTGGCCTCCGCCTTGCGCGTGCCAGTAGTCGCTTTATTCGGCCCCACCGACCCCGGACGCAACGGGCCCTTCGGCAGCCGCAGTGTGTTACTCCGCAGCGCTTCGAGCCAGACAAAATATACTCACCGCGCGCAGACCGACCAGGGGCTGCTGGAAATTACACCGGCGGAGGTTATCGCTGCTGCCAGGCTACTGCTCGAGGGAAAGTAATTGGACGCGGCCGGAATTACATGGGAGCGAATCGCGCGCCGCAGCCGGGTCCCTCTGGGATTCGCTTTCGTCGCCTTTTATTTGTGGCGGGCCCGGCCGACCCTTACGTCAATTCTGCTGGGTCTGGTTTTCATTCTTCCGGGCTTGGCCTTGCGCGCCCTTGCGTCCGGACATCTTCGCAAGAACGAGGAGCTCGCCGTCAGCGGACCTTACGCATATACGCGAAACCCGCTATATCTCGGATCCTTGATTCTCGCCGCGGGATTCGTGTTCGCGGGCCGAAGCTGGATCGTCGCTGCTATCGCGTTCCTCATCCTGATGGGAATTTACCTTCCGGTGATTAAAGGTGAAGAAGAATTTCTGCGGCAGAAGTTCCCGGAATTTGCAGAATACGCGCTAGCGGTTCCGCGTCTGTGGCCCCGGCTGCGTTCCGCCAGTGCGCAGCGAGTGCAGTTCTCCTCCGCCCTCTATTTGAAACATCACGAATACGATGCTGCGCTGGGGTCTGCGGCGATACTCGGCGCGCTCCTGGCAAAAGCGATCTGGTTCGCAAATTGACGGCACCACAACTATTGGTTTCGCGCTACCAGGTCTTTCGCCCGGTTCAGCTCAGGACGGCTGGAATTCGATCCATCGCATATCTTTAACAACTGCGAATAATAGGATTGGGCCTGTTTAGATTTGCCGGCGGCTTCAGCAGCTTGGGCGGCGCCGAACAGTCCGTTAAACCGGTTTGGATTAAATTTCAAATCAATTTCATATTCCGCCAACGCGCGGACGGGGAGTTTCATATCCTCGAGCATGTCACCCAGCATCTCGCGGGCAGGAATCCCGCCGTTCGGCTCTTCCCCAATGGATTCCTCCTTCTCCGCGATGCCGCGCAGTGCTTTCAACGCCTCGTCATTGCGCCCATTGGCATGCGCGATCCATGCCTCGACTTCGTTCCGCTCGCGCTCCACATCGGCCGCGGTCGATGGCTTCTTTCTCTGCAATAATTTCTGGTGGATGGACTCCAGCTGCGCCAGTTCCTTGCGGGCTTGCATCTGATTGCCGCTCCGTGCCGCACCAATACCGCGCGCCCAGTACGTCCCCGAATCGTCCAGCAAGTCAGCGTCCGGCACCGGATCGAGCGCGGCAGCGTCGCTCCAGTGACGAAGTTCAATTGCATAACGGGCGGGAAGAGTCGCCAATGCGGAAATGCGCGGATCGAATCCCATGCCGTACATGTCTTCCATCGGCGGCATGGCCCGCACTTCCTCAATTAATTTTTTTGCTTCTGCCTCGTGGCCGCTCTGTAAGTAAGCGTAGAAAAGAAAATCCATGGCATGAAATTGATGCCCTGCGCCTCCCATATGCATAGCAGCAGTCTTGCGGGTAGCGGCGATCGATGCCAGATTGGAGTTGATATCATCCTGCCAAAGCCCTAGGCGGGCGAATATGTGAGACGGCATGTGCAGCGCGTGCGGTGATGCCGGAGCGATCTGCGCATAGCGGCGCGCGGCCGGCAGTCCCAACTCTGCCAGTTGCGGCTTGTCATAGCTGTGAATTAAATAATGTGCAACCCCGGGATGGTCGGGAATCTCTACGAACAGCTTTTCCAGCACTGCGGCCGCCTGTTTGCGGTTGGCGAAACTGGCGTCAGCCTCAGGTTCTGATGCCAGTAGCGACAGCGCATAAAATGCCGCCGCCTCGCGATCATCGGGATAGTTCCGGTAGAGGCGCTCCATAGCGTGCGAGTACGCAGTGGCACGTTCCAGGTGGCCCCCGGCTTTAGGCTTCGAGTAGAACTGACCAATGGCATCAATATAATCCCGCTCCCGCTGGGATTGCGGATGTAATGCGCGCGCCTTTTCCACCTCCGAACGCCCGGTCTCGATAGTCGCCGCGTTCGGGTGGTCCCACAGCTGATGCCACAAGCTCATCGCGGAGCCCCAGTGCGCCATGGCGCATTGGGGATCGTCCTGTGCGGCCTGTGCGAACGCTTTTTGTGCTTCCTCGTACCAGAACGAATGCAATAAAGCGACACCCCGCTCAAATGTCTTCTGCGCAGAGGGAGAGCAAGAGACGGGAAAGTGGATTGTCCCCACTTGCGCCGTTGTTAATTCTTCATGATGTTCGCTTTCATGCTGATCGTCTGCCGCAACCAAGGCACCGCACAGCACGCAAAACAATAGAAGAGAAACAATGTGCTTCATATAAAGCTCCTGGCAGATTGGACGCGGGAAAATGCCACTGATTCGTGCAAGCGCCGGACAAAAAATGCACTTCTGCTACCCGATCTTGATAAGTCTATCCGTCAACTCGGAATATTCTTTCTTTTGCAGACCGTGTACCTGCCGGTTGTATTCGTCCACTTTGCCGGAATAATTCATGGAACAAAATTTGGGACCGCACATCGAGCAGAATTTCGCTTCTTTGTAAAAGTCGTCGGGCAGGGTTTCGTCATGCATTGCACGCGCGGTTTCCGGGTCCAGCGAGAGAGCGAATTGCTTTTCCCAATCGAATTTGTAGCGGGCGTAGCTCAACGCGTCGTCCCGGTCCTGCGCTCCGGGACGATGGCGCGCAATGTCGGCCGCATGCGCTGCAATCTTGTAGGCGATGATGCCGTCCTTCACATCTTTCTCATTGGGCAGTCCCAGGTGCTCTTTCGGGGTGACGTAGCAAAGCATGGCTGCGCCGTGCCAGCCAATCATCGCAGCTCCGATGGCCGAGGTTATATGGTCGTAGCCCGGCGCGATGTCGGTCACCAGCGGCCCCAGGGTATAAAACGGCGCTTGATGGCACAGCTCGTTTTCTTTCTCCACCTGCTCTTTGATCTTGTCGAGCGGAACATGTCCGGGGCCTTCAATCATTACCTGGACGTCGTACTCCCAGGCTTTTTTCGTCAACTCGCCCAGGGTCTTGAGTTCCGCAAACTGCGCCTCGTCGCTGGCATCGGCTATGCAGCCCGGGCGCAGGCCGTCTCCTAGAGAAAAGCTGACATCATGCTTGGCAAAGATTTTGCAGATATCGTCGAAACATTCATATAAGAAGTTTTGCCGGTGATGGTGCACCATCCATTGCGCGAGAATTGCGCCGCCCCGGCTGACGATGCCGGTAATGCGTTTCGAAATCATCGGCAGATATTGAATCAGGACGCCGGCATGGATGGTCATATAATCCACGCCTTGTTCCGCTTGCTCCTCGATTACTTCGAGCATCACCGAGGCGCTCAGATCTTCAATTCGCTTGACCCGGGAGATAGCCTCATATATCGGCACGGTGCCGATTGGGACGGGAGAATGACGCAGAATGGCCTCGCGAATCTCATGGATGTTCCCTCCAGTCGAGAGGTCCATCACCGTGTCGGCCCCGTAGTGCACTGAGGTATGCAGCTTTTTCAATTCTTCGTCGACATTCGAAGTGACCGCGGAGTTGCCGATGTTGGAATTGATCTTGCATAAGGAGGCTACTCCGATCGCCATCGGCTCTAGTTCCGGATGATTGATATTTGCGGGGATAATCATTCGCCCGCTGGCGACTTCATCGCGAATCAGGGCACGAGAAAGCTTCTCCCGCAGCGCTACATACTCCATTTCCTCGGTTATGACACCTTTCCGCGCATAGTGCATTTGCGAAAAATTGCCATCGCTATTTTCCGCTCTCCGCCGGGAGAGCCAGGCCGAGCGCGGAAATTGGGTTGGCGACGGTTCGTTAAGGGTGCTCGTATCTTCGTCCCCATTTTTATGCTTGAGAGAAATGTCGCTGGTCGGAGCCATTACCGGATACCGCCTTCAAAACGAAGAAGTGGTGAATCAAGAATTATACGCTGCGGCATTTTAAGGTGGTGGCGCGATCCCCTCGCTCTGGATGCCGTGGTATAAAGTGCATATTCCAGGAGTCGCGCCCTGACTTTGTCCCGGCGTTTCGAGGAAATCCGCACCGGATTTGAGCGGCCCTTCTGGGTCGCC
>JAFAWN010000344.1 GCA_019241735.1 Terriglobales bacterium | reverse complement strand
CTTGCGCAGGTTAAAGTGATATTTATTGCTGACCTTCATCGTGACTTCGACGGGCGTCAGAAGCCTTTCCTTGTCGGCCACGATCCTGATTTTATTTACATTGCCAATGGCTACACCATTCAGCCTTACCGGCGCGCCGACACGCAGGCCGCCAGCATTATCGTAGTAAGACAGGATGGTAATCTTGCTGGTGAATAGACCTGCGGTGCCGCTCATGAGCAGGATAAGAATGCCGAGCGTGATGCTGGCGATGAGAACGGTAAGTCCGACTTTCAGTTCGGACCACTTCAATTGTTTTTGACTAGGCACTTGTTCCCCCAAGCAAAATCACACCGGAATAAATCCGGGTGCTCACAAATACCAGACAAGTCCTTGAATCATACCAGACCATGTGGCGCGGGTATGTGACAGGGGATACTGCCTGGTTTCCAGCTTTTTAAAAAAGCGTGTCGCCGGCGTAAATCAGTTGGCCGTCGACCATCCTGGATCCGACAATCTGCTTGTGGGGCTTGGCTGGCCCAGTCCCACTGATATGGAGAATCTCATGTCCGTGAGCGACCAACCAGTCGGATACCAGCATGCGATGGCACTTGAAGTAGACGCTTTCAGCGCACATATATGCGGTGCGGAATTTTTCGGCAAGCTCCAGTAACTTCGATGCGCCTTGCTGAAATTCCGCAGTCATCATGTGATCTGCGTAATTGCGGAAGCTGTCATTGCGAAAATTTGTGTGCGGCGAATGTTCCAGGGACTTCTTTCGACGGCCGCCAAGTTCAGGGACCCAAAAATAGAGAATGCCAGCGGCAGACAGCGATTCTTCCAGTGATTCACGATTGAAATGTGGAAGCCGCCGCGATCCGGGAAAGGAACGTATATCAGCCAAAGCTTTAATAGAATGGGAATTGAGGATTCCGATGAATTCTTCCAAAGTGTGGGTGGAATGCCCAATGGTGTAGAGGGTAGCCATGCTCAGAGGTCAGATGCGAAAGGGCAGAAACAGTTTCCAAGGGCAAGCGAATTTAATCGTCGAGGGTGGCTATGAAGCGCGCGAGCATTTCGTCTTGTTCCGGAAATACCGTCCTAAGATCGAGCACGAGGTGGCCTGTTTCAACGCGCGCGATGACCGGAGGGTCGCAAGCGCGCAACATCGTAACAAGAGCGTCCCCACTGCGACTGTCGCTCTTGATTGCAACCAGGTAGGTCGGAAGTGCCGAAGCCGGCGCTGCGCCTCCTCCAATCAGCGACTGGCCTTCCACAACCTCCATCGATAGATGCTCTGATTGAGTTTTTTTTATAAGGGCCTCAGCCCGGTCGCGGATTTGCTTTTTTGGCAAGCGCAACATGCGTAGGGCGGGGATTGAGTCGTGATGCCCCTTCAAATAGGCCAGTAACGTGGCTTCGAGCGCAGCGTAGGTCAGCTTATCCACGCGCAGGGCGCGGAAGAGCGGATTGCTTCGCATGCGGGCGATGAGCGCATCGCGGCCGGTTAACATTCCGGCCTGAGGGCCTCCTAGAAGCTTGTCGCCGCTGTACGTGACAAGGTCAACACCGGCACGCAGACTGTCTGTGATGCCCGGTTCATTTGAGCCAACTGAGTCCAAATCGAATAACGCGCCGCTGCCCAAGTCTTCGATAAGAGGAAGCTGATGCCGCTTGGCCAGTGCGGCTAGTGCTGTTATCTCCGGTTGCCCGGCAAAGCCGGTGATTTCAAAATTCGAACGATGAACGCGGAGCAACGCACGGGTGTTCTGGTTAACAGCATTTTCGTAATCACTGATATGAGTGCGATTGGTAGTGCCGACCTCGCGCAGAATTGCGCCGGATTTTTCCATGATCTCGGGGATGCGGAAGGATCCGCCTATCTCAACCAACTCGCCACGCGACACAATCACTTCACCATTCTGTGCAACAGTGTTTAGCGCAAGCAGTACCGCGGCGGCGTTGTTGTTGACTACGATCGTGGAGAGCGCTGCCGGCGCATTGCCAGACGAAAATAACTGCTGGAAAAGCCTGCCCACGTGGGCGTCGCGGCTTCCTCGCTCGCCCGTGTGCAGGTCGAACTCAAGGTTGGAGTAACTGCCTGCGGTTTGGTTAATGTGTTCCAGAGCGGCGACAGCCAACGGGGCGCGCCCAAGATTGGTATGCAGGATAACTCCGGTGGCGTTAATAACTGCCCGCAATGAGCTTCTTAGGGAATGGTGCAGCTCAGATTCAACAGCAACGTGCAGACACTGCACGGCATCGCCGACGTCGCAGGCGCTAGCTGCGGAGGCAATATCCTGCCGCAGGTGGCGGATCACGGTACGGGCCGCTTCCGTCACCGCCGCGATTCCAAATTGTCGAATCAGAGGCGAAAGTTCGGTGTTCCGCAGCAACTCGTCCACGGATGGAAGTTTGCGGTAAAGGTCGGCTTTGGCGGCAGAATCCACAGCAAACGATTATGTATCACAGTGGGCACAATCTAAAAACAGGCGTGGTTTGTGCACCAGATCATCCGACTTCGGCTAGCCCGTAGGTCTTGCGCCAGCGCGCGCGTAGATGGCGGACTGCCCGATCAATTTCATCCTTTGAGATTTCGGAATTGGGTCCATCAAGCACCGCAGTCGCCTCGCGCCGCGCAACTTCGATTAACTGGCGGTCGCGAATCAAATTAGCCACCTGGAAGCTGGGCATACCGGCCTGACGGGTGCCGAAAAATTCGCCCGGACCGCGTAATTCGAGATCCAATTCAGCAATCTTAAATCCGTCAGTAGTGCGGACCATTGCGTCCAGGCGTTGCTGTCCGTCTTCTGAAACTTTTCCTCCGGTTACAAGTATGCAATGCGATCTGGCGGCGCCGCGTCCGATGCGCCCTCGCAGTTGATGCAGTTGCGACAAGCCGAACCGCTCCGCGTGTTCGATTACCATCACTGTGGCGTTGGGCACGTCCACGCCGACCTCAATCACCGTCGTGGCGACAAGAACATCGAGACCGCCTTTCTGAAACATACGCATCACCTGCTCTTTCAGCTCCGGGTCAAGGCGGCCGTGAAGCAGGCCTATCCGCAGGTCAGGGAATATCCGCTTCGTCATCTCGTGGTACATCTTTATGGCGGCTTTGATCTCGTTTTCCTCGTTCTCCTCAATTACCGGGTAAACGACATAAGCCTGATGGCCGGCCGCTACCTGTTTGCGAACGAATTCCCACACCTCTTGGCAACGATCATCGGAAACGCGTCGCGTGACAATCGGTGTGCGGCCCGGCGGAAGCTCGTCGATTACGCTGACGTCGAGATCACCGTATAACGTTAGCGCCAGCGTCCTCGGGATGGGCGTTGCGGTCATGACTAAAACGTCGGGCTCGGAGGGCGGAACCGCAGCCGCGCTGGGGTTACCAGCGTTTGCGAATGAATACGACGACGGATTGGCCTCTGTAGCCCCTCCTGTCTTCGTCATCAGGCGAAAGCGCTGCAACACGCCAAAGCGGTGTTGTTCGTCCACAACAACGAGTCCCAACTTCGCAAACTCGACCTTCTTCTCAATCAAAGCGTGGGTTCCAATAATGAGTTGGGCATTTCCCTGGGCGATATGACGGCGGACCTGGCGTTTGCGCTCTTCTTCCATGGATCCGGTCAGCAGTACGACGCGGTATCCGGCAGCCTCGAGTACCTGTCGCGACGAAAAATAATGCTGCTGGGCCAAAATCTCGGTTGGCGCCATCAACGCCACTTGATATCCGTTTTCGATGGCGATGATGGCGGCTTCAAGTGCAACGATCGTTTTTCCCGAGCCGACGTCGCCCTGCAGCAGCCGACGCATAGGGAATGGCTTCTCCATGTCGGAAGCGATTTCCTTCAGCACGCGTTTCTGCGCCGCCGTGGGGTGGAATGGCAAAATTTTGCGGATGGCGGCCCGCACTCCATCATTGAGGGCAAATGCGATCCCTGTTTGCGCCTTTTGCTGGCGGCGTTGCAGCTCCAGGCCCAGTTCCAGAAAAAAAAGTTCTTCAAAGATCAGCCTGAGATGCGCGGGCGTCCGGGAAGACTGCAAGTCCTGTAGGCTCTCCCCGGGTTCAGGCCAGTGAACATTCCAGAGGGCCTCATGCGGGCCAGGTAATTTCATTCGAGCGCGCACTGCGACTGGGATGGGATCAGGAGTTTCGGGCGGCACATTCTGGAGCGCCCAATGGATTACGCGACGGAACCAGCGGGAAGTTACGCGGCCCTGCCCCGCCGACTCATAAATAGGAACGATGCGGCCCACTTCGAGGGAGCTGGCACGCTGCTCTGCCGGTGGATTTGATCCGGCTTGATCGGCTTCGCCGAGGATTTCAAATTGCGGCTGAACCAGTTGGAGCTGGCCCCGGTTCTCTTCCACCTTTCCGTAAAGCGCCAGCATCTGGCCGGGCTTGAATTTGTCCCGCAAGTAGGTCGCATTGAACCAGATGCATTTGAGGCTTGCGCGGCCCTGTCCGGCAGTCATTTCAAAGATGGGCATGCGGCGAGTGCGAAGCAGAATCGAAGTGCGTACTTCGGCGATTACAGTTGCCATTTCCCCCGGGCGCAATTCAGCGATGCCGCGAGGATTCAGGCGGTCTTCATAGCGGAACGGAAGATAATGCAGCAGGTCATGAACGGTGTGAATGCCTTTGGTGGAAAGTACCTCCGCCAGCCGCGGGCCGATTCCCTTAACAAATTGAATGGGGGTGTTGGATTCCAACATCTGAAGGAATGGTAGCAGGCAGGCGTCCGGGGGCGGGGTTGATAAACATCAACTCCTTTTGACGGCTTCCGGTGTCCAATCAGCCAGTGAGTAATTTTTATCAGTCTCTGATCGCGGTTGTCGCCGGCAATGCGTTATATCTCCTGCTGATGCCGCATCTTCCGGTTAGGGCCAGGCATCAAGCACTACGTTGGGACTTAGGAATTCTGGTGGATTTCTGGCTTTGCCTGGTTGTCTTGGGGATTGTCAAGACTTGCGCCGGTATAAAGGCGCGTCCCCGGGAACAGAAGCGGTAGCGAAACCTCGCGACTCCATGGTGCACTTCCGATGACCGCTCGATTACTTTAGGCACCTCGGTAATACCCGGCCGGAAGTTTAAAATTCCGTAGTCCAACCATGCAGAAAATAGCCATTCTTTATGACGCCAGCCAGGCAGTGTTGTCCACATTTGACCTGGATGAGGTGCTGCAGCAAATATTAGCCATCGTCCACGATTACTTCCACTTATCGAACGCCGCGGTGTTGCTGTTGGATCCGGAAACCGACCTGCTCTGTTTGCGCCGGCAGATCGGCTGGCAGAATTTAGCGGATGTGAAATTACCGCTGGGAAAGGGAATTACCGGGGCTGCCGCGGAACAAAAGCGGCCCATTTACGTGCCGGACGTTGAAAAAGATGTCCGCTACGTGCGTTCAGAGAAAGACACACGTTCCGAACTTGCCATACCGTTAATGGTGCGCGATGAAGTTCTGGGAGTTCTGGATTGCCAGAGCGACCGCGTCGATTATTTTGACCCTGAAACCATCGACCTTCTGACTTTGTTTTCGACGCAAGCTTCAATGGCTCTGCAGAATGCGCGGCTGTATTCGCTGGAACGCCGCCGGGCATCGCAGATGGAAGCCATTAACGCCATCGCTCAGCAAACTACGGCAGTGCTGGATTTGAAAGAACTGCTCTCCAAGGTATGCTCCCTGATTCAGAAGGCATTTAAGGTCTCTCATGTTGCTGTGCTTTTGCGGGACGAAGAAGATCTGATGCTGCGGGCGCAGTTCGGCGACCTTGTTCCCCGGCTTAGCGAAGGTGGCCGCCTCCCTGCAGGCAAGGGGCTGTGGGGGGAGGCGCTCTCGTCCGGAAAGCTGATGATTCAAAACCATGTCAATACCACCCCTGATCTGGATGGGCTTTACCTGGGAACCGGCTCCCGTATGTGCATCCCGCTGGTCTCGTTCGGGCAGACGCTTGGAGTATTAGTTTTGGAAAACGCTGAGGCAGGGAGTTTCAACCGTGCCGACAAACAGCCGCTCGAATCAGTAGCGGACATTTGCGCTACAGCCATACAGAACGCGCATTATGTCGATCGCGTAAAACAGCTCGCCTACCTGGATGGTTTGACCGGAATTTTCAATCGCCGTTTCTTTGAGCTGCGGATGGCGGAGGAGATTGAGAGGGCGCGCCGCTTTGGGGCTGGAATGGCGGTAATCATGGTGGATATCGATCAGTTCAAACGCCTGAATGATGAATTCGGGCATTTGCTGGGGGACGAAGTGCTGCGCCAATTCTCGTCAATTTTCCACCAGCAGCTCCGAAAAATCGACGTCGTATGCCGCTATGGCGGGGAAGAGTTCGCCATTCTGCTGTCGCAGACCAATCATCACCACGCCGTGAATGTAGCGGAAAAACTCCGGCGGCTGGTAGAGACCTGGCAGTTTCCAGGCGTGCCGCGTCCTGTCACCATCAGCGCTGGTGCGGCAAGCTATCCGGAGCACGGTACCACTCGCGATGAATTGGTGAAGGCTGCTGACCGCGGGCTATATGCCGCCAAGCAGGCTGGGCGCAATCGGATTTGTGTGGCGCCTACCGCGCCGCGCGATTCTTCGGTGCGAACACCCGGGGCTAAGGAAGAAGAGCTAGCTGGAAAGCCTTAAATCTCTGCCTGCGGATGGGTAAATTCTTTGCCCAGCTCTATCGCTCTTTCGTGTAACTCCTGTTTCATCTGCTCCACTTCTTTTTCAATCTCTACTTTCTGCTTGCAGAGGTCCTTCGTCGCCCGCTCGATTTCAGGCCTCATATTCTCTAGCGCGGGTTTTATTTCCTCGATCTCGGCGAGCTTCATTTGCTGCGCAGCCGCTTCCAACTCCGGTTTTATTTCCTCAATCTCCGATTCGGCGGCAGAAATTTCCCGGCGAGTCTCGTCTTCTATCGCAGAATCCCGGGAACTCTCATCCTTCAGGTCGCCATTAGAAAGTCTGGAATGCGGCGCCTCCGGCAAAGCCAGATTGATGTTCTGCTCCTTCTTGTCGCGAATTATGGTCACGCTGGCGGTATTTTGCTTGCGCGCGCTGAGGGCATGGCTGAAGTCGCCGCTGTCGGCAATAGTTTCACCATTTACCCGAATGATTACGTCTCCGGCTCGGAACCCCGCCTTTTCCGCGCGGCTCCCTTTTTCCACGGAGCGCACCAGAATTCCCTGACCGTTCTTCGCGCCAAAAAATTCGCCCAGCTGCGGCGTCAGGTTTTCGATCATTAGCCCGCTCCGCATGGATGAATGCACCATCACAATCGAAACCGGCACATCAAGTTCGGGCAGGGATGGCAGGGTTGGCAGGGGCGGCATGGTGAACTTAAAATTCTTTCCATCGGCGCTTACGACAGTTTTGCTGCGCTCTGCGAGTTGGGTCTTCAGAGTAAGTTGCTGCCCATTGCGGCTGATGCCGATCTCGACCACTCTTCCCGGGGGAATTTCGTGGATCATCCGTCGCAGTTGCTCAACGCTTTCGACCGCCGAACCGTTGATGCTGAGAATGACATCATGCTCCTTAACGCCCGCTTTTCCCGCAGGCGCGTCCTGATCAACCATCGTCACTTCCACCCCGCGTTCATCCTTCAAATGAAGCTGGGTAAGGCGGTCCGGAGTGACGTCACGTGTGTCCACGCCCAAATATGAGCTCCTGCTGGAGAAATCGTCACTGGAGTAGCCAAACGATTCGCCAGGCCCGGTCGAGACATGCTCGTCCGCAGAGGTCATTACTGCAAAGACCGGCAGAATCAGAACCGCCGCCAATATTAGCTTGCGCATGTGTTTTTGCTCCTCCACCGTGGGCGTTCTTTATGAAAAACCGTAAAAGTCTTTCGAAAAATATCTAAAAAGCCGCTAAACCTGCTAGCGACTGGCCCGGCGTAACGAAATGTCACCGTTGGTGGTGCGAATCTTCAGCACCGGCCCTCCGCCGTTTAAAGTGCCTTCAGCAGTAATATTCTTCGGGCCCCACTCTCCACCTTCACTGTTGACTCGAATTTCAGAAAAGTCCGAGTGGATGCCGTGCCCCGAGGCCGCTTCAATAGAAGCGCGGACGGTTACATGAATGCTGGGCGAAAGATAGACGACGATATCGCCGGCAGAGGTTTCGAGAATAGAGTCGCTGCGTTGGCCATTGCTCGCCACAAATTTGGCAACAATTCCTCCCGAGCCAGTTTGCGCGCGCGCGCCGGGGACGGCATTCAATTCAATGGCGCCACTTCCGGTCGCAGCCCGGACCTGACCGGTGGCCGATGCCAGGCGAATGCTGCCGCCAGCAGTCTCAACCTCCGCAGGCCCTGCGATGTCACCCAAATCAATGCTGCCCCCACCGGTGGAGGCTTTGACGGTGCCGGTGCACGTCCCGATGTGAATATTTCCACCGCCCGTGGCCAGCACCGCCCCCTGAAGCCCAGAAACGACGGCTACGCTGCCACCGCCACTTTCGGCATGGATCTTGCCCTTCGCTGATGCGACCTTTATCGCACCGCCGCCAGTGTGTAAATTCAAATCACTTCCGACCGACCCAACGTCAATGCTGCCGCCACCGGTCTCGGCGTTCACTGTCCCGCCGATATCATCTACGTGAATGCTTCCGCCTCCGCTTTGTGCATCGAGTTTGCCGGAAATACCATTTGCGGTCACGCTGCCGCCGTCGGTTTCAACTTTAACCAGATCGGTGTTGCGTGGAATGTTGATAACGAAGTCCCCGGAGAACCGGTGCGGGCGGGGTCCCTTCCAATCGGCGGCGATCCAGAGAGTGTCGCCACGCAGCGAAGCTTGGATCTTGTAGGAATCAAAGTGGCGTCGCGCGTCCTGTTCGGAAACGCCGCTCACCCGGTTATGAAACATGTAAGTTACATCCGCCTTCGCACCACCACTGACGTGAACAGCTCCCATGTCCACTTTCACGTGGACAAGTTTGGCCGGGGACAAAGACCCCGAGATTTCCTGGACCCAATCCCCGCCTTCCCGATAAATACGGCTTTGCTGCGCGGCCGCGAGCGGTACTATTAACACTAATAATGCGAAGAGTTTAGAAAATTTCTTCATGGATCACCTTGTAAAAACCGTTCAGTCAATCTCCGGAAGCTGTGCCAATTGTGTCCGCGCCTGCGAACGGATGTATGCGTTTTGATCGCTTTGCGCCAACTTCTGTAACACCGCGCGGACACTGCTGTCAGCGCGCACAGTTTCGAGCAAGTGCATGGCCTGGGTGCGGAGCCCGGGATTCGAATCATCCATCAAAGCTTCCAGCACCGCGTCACGCACCCGAACGTCTTCTTTCACGTATGGGCCTAACCCATCCAATGCCTTCAACCTCACCCCGGGATTAGTGTCATAGCGCAAGGCGTAAATTAACGCCTCGCGGACGTTGCTATCGTTCGGCTTCTGTATCAGCAGGTCGACAGAGTCCATGCGCACACCGGAGTTGTAGTTATTGCGCGCGGCAAAGAGCAACAACTGCTGGATGCGCTGGTCGTTCATTGATCCCTGGGCCTGCTGGGTGGAAACGGTATCGTACTTAATGCTGATCTGATTGGAGCTGGGGTCCTGAGTGATAGAGCGAATCCCAGCCACAGAAGATTCCTGATATTGATTTTGCGGATTGGATTGGGCGGAAGCAGCTGTCCTGTTTGCATTGCCCATCATCTGGTATGTGGTTCCGACCCCGGCGGCGAATCCTGCAATCAGCAAAACCGCGGAAAGGGCCGGAGAAAACCGCATTTGTTGTAGCCACGCAACCGGCTCAAAAATCAGGCGTCGCCAGAATCCAGATTGTTCCGCGGTTTCCAGGGCCTCCTGCAGCCGCAGGCGGGAAGCGGCTACCAGGCTCGGGGATGGTTCTGCAACGACTTCTGAAAGTGTGGCATGGAGCTTTCTCGCCGCTTTCAGCTCAGCGGTGCAACTGGAACAGCGTCCCAAGTGCTGCTCCAATTCATAGCGGGCATCGTCGGGCAGCTCGTTATAAATATGCAGCAGGATATTTTCTCTGACCCATTCACACTTCATGGCTTTGCCATCTCCAAAGGAATTGATTTGGCGCCGTCTGTCATCGTAGGTCCGCCAAAGCTCCGCGCAATTTCTGCGTGGCGCGGAACAATGTGTTCTTCGCTGTTTCCTCGGTGGTATTCAAAACTTCGCCCACCGTACGCAGTTTTAATCCGTGATAGTGCTTCAGCTCGAAAACCATGCGCTCGCGCGGCGTTAATCTCCCCAGAGCGCGATTGATTCGTCCGCCCAACTCGCGCCGCATCAGGTCACGCTCCGGGTTCGCTCCGGAGCGGGCATCAGGAACCTGGTCAAGCCAGTCGTAATGCTCGCCGGAAGAGTCGGTGGCGACGGGAGCATCTTCCTTGCGCACTTGACGCTTGCGCAGATGGTCGAGACAAAGGTTGGTTACGATCCGGTAAATCCAGGTGTAAAAAGAGCACTCGAAGCGGAAATTGCCGACGCTCTTATAGGCTTTGAGGAAAGCTTCCTG
>JAFAWN010000219.1 GCA_019241735.1 Terriglobales bacterium | reverse complement strand
GCAGCGCGATCTGCGAGGCACTGCTATAGAGCGCCGTTCCGAGGAACTTACCCCGCTCATCGACCACCCTGGTGAGAGATAGCGGCGCAGCCACCGGCGGGGAGGTTACATCCGAGCGATAGACCCAGACATGGCCGTCGTGCAACCGGGCGGCGCCGCGACGCGAAATCGTTGCGGTTGCCTGTTGATCATCAAGACTGCGCTGGGTGTTCGGAGATAACTTCTTGAGCGGCATGAAATGATCTTAACCGCTGAACCAACCGGTATAATCCCCTGAGGCCACATCGCGAATTCATCCCGGCGTCCTCGTCTCAGTTTATGTCTTAATTCTTTCCGATGTTCGCCCGCAAAATAAGAGTCCAATACGAGAAGGATGGCACGCTCTCACCCTGCCCGTTGAAGTGGCTGGACAGCTTTTCCATGCGAAATTTCACGAACGCCACCGTTTTCGATGACACCCTTCCAGTGGCCGATGGGCAAATGGAGATCGGCACCCATGTCCCGCTAGATCAGCTGAAATCCGCCATGGAAGACTGGTTCATGCGGAAGAGCTATCTGCCAAAAGGGTCGGCGCTTACTGTCATTGAAACTCCCTTAAGCCCCTAACTTGTTGGGTTTAATCGTGTAGGACGTTTCGCCCAATTTTGGGGAGATTTTACTCACCCTCGCCTTTTTAGTCTTAATTTCCCATGTACTAACAGCATCTTGCCGATGCCCAAGAATGGCCGTTAAGTTGCGTTTGTACGGGTATGAACCTTCAGATGAGCAGATCCCCGCTGCCCTCCATGCGCGTTGCAAGCGCACCTGCCAGAACACGCAACGCTGAGGTTTCACCTGGTCCGCGGCTGGAATACACGTCGATTGACATCCGTGACCTATCCGCAGAACGGCAAAAGCTTCACGTAAACTGGGACGCAGTTACCGGTATTGCCACCGTGCTAGGGGTGAGTGCGGCAGGGTGGGCATTGATCGGGCTCGGGATTTCGGTGTTCTTGAAATAGCCGCTGCGTGCAGACGAATATGGACGCAGGCTACTTCGAATAATGCAGCAGGGAATAGACATCGTACTGCTTCAGTTTGTCGCGGCCTTTCAGAAAATCTAATTCGACCACAAAGCCAAGTCCGGCAATCTCCGCCCCTAGCGACTCTGCTAGGTTGATAGTGGCGCTGGCAGTGCCTCCGGTGGCCAGCAAATCGTCCACAATAATTACGCGCTGGCCCTTCTGGATCGCGTCACGGTGGATCTCCAGGGTATTGGTCCCGTACTCCAGCGCGTAATCGTATTTTGCGGTGGCTGCGGGAAGCTTGCCTGGTTTCCGCACCGGAACAAATCCTGCATTCAGCCGGTAAGCCAGCGCCGGCCCGAAAATGAAACCGCGCGCCTCCATGCCGAGGACCAGATCCACTCCGCTGTTTAAATAATGCTCAGACAGGGCATCGATCAGCAGCGCAAATCCGCGCTTGTCTTTCAATAGGGTGGTAATGTCGTAAAAAAGAATTCCCGCCTTAGGGAAGTCAGGAATCTCGCGAATCAGCGATTTCAACGGCTCGCAATCAATAGTGGCCTTAATAGGCACGGCGTCCGCGCACATTTACCACGCTCCTTCGATACGGAATTTATCCAAGCCGGCAACCGGCTTCGCCTCAAACTCTTCGACGTGATCCACTCGCGCCGCGCGCGGGCCCTGGCGCAAGCGGGACCGAAGTCCGGCAATCTGATCAGGTGAGCCCATAGCCAGAACTTCGACGGTTGCGTCAGCATTGTTACGTACCCATCCGGCAATTCCCAGAGTGCGCGCCTCGCGCTCGACAAACCAGCGGAAGCCGACCCCGGTGACTCGTCCGCGAACAATAAAACGGCGGGCCTCGAAGGCGGCACTCATGCGTCGTTCAAAATATCAGATTCCCACATGCAAGCGTTAACGATCAGTGTTGCGGCGGGGTTGATGGCGGAGGAGTCTGCTTGTCGGTTGGCTTGTCTTCCGGTTTTTCTTGCGCCGGTTTTTGTTGCGGATTTTCTGCCGGGGCCTTGGGCAGTTCCTTACCTTCAAAAGTTATTCTGGTTTTGGTGCCGAAACGCTTGTAATCCTCGTATTTCACAATTTGGCGGATGTGAACATCGCCGCTGGAAAAATGCAGCTCGTCGTCTGACTTGGTAAATGTTGGGAACCAGTACTTACCGTCGACCTGTTCGCGCCAGGTTGTGAACTTGGGGAAAAGATTTTCATTGCCGTGCTTCTTTCGGATGTCGGGGACCGCCTTGCCGAAGGTCTTCACTATTTGCAGGTCGCGGTCATCCACCCAGATGCGCCCCTGGAAATATCTTTTCTTGCCGACTATCTGTTTTGGCGCAACGTCGAAAACATAGCAGTGCAGCTCGTCTTCCTGCTGCTGCCCCACGTAAAGTATCTGATATTCCCCGACCTCGTCGCTGGTCAGCACAAACGGCAGCCGGTGCCGGATGTCCTCAATATCTTCCGGACTCATTGAAATTCTTACCAGGCTGGATTGCGGCGCGAACACAACGTTTTCCTGCCGTCTGCCTTTGTCGTCGAAGGTGACGTCGAAAACCTCCTTGTATTCGCCATCGACCGTGTCGCCTTCCAGGGTCTGCATGGTCACGGATTGCCGGTAGGTGTACTGATCCCGGGCCTCCTGGAATTCTTTCTCTTTGGCAGCAAATTTCTTGATGATCTCTTCCGGTGTAATGCCCTTCGGTTGCGCTGGATCCAAAGGGCCCTCATCCGCTCGCGCCGCGACGCACAATGCCAGACATAGTAGTGTGATTCCAGTGACAACAATATTCACGGCCCGGCGCATGGATTTCATGATGATTAGTTTACTGGACTTCGCAGGGGCACAGCCAACCCAGAGCCAGTTGCCGATTCTGGGTGAGAGCTCCCTCCTAGCATTTAGATTGTCCCCGCCGCCCGAACGTTGTGTCACGATTGAGCTGCCGTTAACTGCTGGCATTCTGTGAGCGTTGTAAGATGTCGAACTGGCAATGTCCTCACGGCCTGGCATCGAAGAATTGCAACCGCCCTCCCCCGTTCAGCAGGAGGTTGCAGATATTGCCGCGCGCCCCGAAACGCGCACCGCGCTGGAGTGGCTGCGTACCGCAGAACCCCAGCTGGCCCAATGGCAGATGGAGATGGCGGCCATCCCGTCGCCTCCATTCGGAGAGGCTGCTCGTGGGGAATGGCTAAAGCGCCGTTTTCAGGAACTCGGCCTTCTGGAAATTCGTGTGGATGAGGTAGGGAACATATTCGGCCAGCGGCAGGGAACCACCGGCGAAGATTACGTGAGCATAAGCGCCCACATTGACACCGTTTTTCCAGATGGCACGCCGCTCGATGTTCGTCAGGACGGTACGCGTCTATTCGGCCCGGGAATTTCGGACAACGGGGCCGGAGCTACGGCAATGCTTGCAGTCGCTGGATCTTTGCGCGCGGCAAACATTCCCCATTCACTTCCCCTACTGTTTATCGGCAATGTGGGCGAGGAGGGCGAGGGAGATTTACGGGGCATGCGCCACATCTTTACCCAATCGACGTACCGCGACCGGATCCATTACAGCGTGGTGCTTGACGGCGCGGGCTCCGACACCGTTGTGAGCGAAGCCCTAGGCAGCCTGCGCTTCGAAGTCGTTGTGCGCGGGCCCGGCGGTCATTCGTGGACTGATTTCGGCCTACCCAACCCGATTCTCGCCCTCGCTCGCGGCATAAACTATTTCAGTGAAACGCCGCTGCCGGCTTCGCCCAAGACGACCTTTAATGTTGGCGTAGTTCGCGGCGGAAATTCGGTGAACTCAATTCCTGAATCCGCCAG
>JAFAWN010000129.1 GCA_019241735.1 Terriglobales bacterium | reverse complement strand
GGCAGGGGCAGTGAAGCTGAGCGAGGCGGAGTTCACTGAACTGGGGGTGGTGTCTTTACCGAAATTGGGTGTGCGGTCGGCGTGAGATTTCTACATGGTGCCCTACTCATCCGCGAAGAAACGCGGATGAATGGGGCACCGGCAAACCTAAGTTACTGGGGAGGGGGCGGCGGCGCATCATGGTCACCGCGGTCGCGGTCCCTATCGGAGTCCGGCGCGGAGTCTGACGGGGGAGGCGGGTTGTCGCGCGACCGGTCAGCATCCCTATCGGACCGATTCGAGTCGGCCTCCCGGTCTCGATCTTTATCTGTGTCCCTGTCTTTATTTCTGTCTCTGTCCCTATCTCTGTCTGCGTCCCGGTCTTTGTCGCGATCCCTGTCGTCTGATTTAGGGGTGTCGGGGTTTTCTGAATTCAACGGTTGCATAGAGACAACGTGATAGGTCCGCGTCTTGCGGTCGCCGTCGTCCACTCGCAGGTACATTACGTCGTTTTTAATGTGGTACGTACCTTCTTTGCCTACCGGCAAAATGTCCGGATGCTTACCTTCGGTGGGGCGAATGTGGTACTCCATCTTGTCAGTGCGAAATAAATATTGCGGGCACAGTTTCTCGTCGGAGTTGACGTGATGAACTCCGGCGGAAGCGAAGACACTGCCTACGCCGGTAATGCCGCGCTCCTTCGCGCCACACGGGACGGCTTCCATCTTTTCGAGCATGCCGCGCTCAGCTTCATTCTTTCTTTTGTCGTTCTTCTTGTCTTCGGCCAAGGAAGGGATCGCGCAAATAAGAATGAGAACCAGAATGAGTAGATTATTTACCTTCATGTACCGCCTCCACTACCGAAATAGGGAAGGCCGATTCCGGCCCTCCCTTTGAGAACGGGAATTACTGTTTGTCCTTGGGCTTATCGTAGCTCGACCCTTTTGTGCCTGGGGTTGTAGTTGTGGAACTCTGCCAGGATTTCATGGAGCCTTGGGGATCAGAGCTGAACTTTTGCTGCACACCGGGGTGCGCCGCAAGATACTCCTTCAGCTCAGGGTGGCTATCGACATACTCGTGGTTGTTCAGCAGCGTTGGATCTTTGGAAATTTGCGCGGAAAGCTCAGAGTGTTCTGCCATGAAGTGGCCGAAGCCTTCCATGTCCCGATCGCGATCCCGGTCCCGGTCACGGTCACGGTCGCCACGGTCTTCCCGCCGATCATAACGGCGCTCGGCGCGCATAAAGGCTCTGGGGTTTTCTCTTATCTCCTCGCGAACCTGGGGATGATCTTGAAGATAATCCCGCAGTTCGGGGTGCTTTTCCACAAACTCTTCGTTTCTGAGGAGGGAAGGATCTCTTCGCACCTGCTCGGAAACTTCTGGATGGCTATCCAGGAACCTATCGAAGCTGGCAAGTTCTCGGCGTGTGGTGTCGCCGTCGCGACCACCGCGATCCCGATCCCTGTCCCGGTCACGATCCCGGTCTCGGTCCCCTTCCGACCGCTCATACCGACGCTCGCGGTGCATGAAAGCGCCAGGGTTTTCTTTTATTTCCTCGCGCACCCGAGGATGGTCCTGAAGATAATCGTGCAGCGCGGGATGCTTTTCTACGAATTCTTCGTTGTTGACGAGGGACGGGTCTCTTCGAACTTGCTCCGCAATTTCCGGGTGACTATCGAGGAATTGATCGAAACTGGCCACTTCACGGCGGGTAGTGTCGTTGTCATACTGCTGGGTATTGTTCTGGGATGAGGCTTGAGCTCCGGCTTGGGGCATAAAGAGAAGCGCGCCCCCTAACAAGAAAGACAAAGAAATTGGATGGCGCAAACGAATTTTCATATCCGACCTCCTGGAGTAAACAGACCACTGCATGGACGCTCATAAGAATCCCGCGTTGAGCCAAAGGTTTCCTGCAATACCGAGTTTTGGTTCAGTAAAGACCTAGAAGTGCAGATGAAATAGTTACAACGTAAGGAAAGCTACAGGAAGTTCCCTAGTCCGTAGGGGTAGGTCAGAGTCGCTCTTAGAGCGGACTTCTCCCCAGCTTGCGCAGGAATTCAGATTCCGGCATGTGGTACTTGAAGGCTTTGTGTCCGTCGATAAAGACCACCGGCACTTCGTCGTTGAACTGGATGCGCAGGCGATCATCCTGGTCGATATCGATTTCGCGCCAGATGAACCCTCCGCGAGGTTCGAGTTTAATTAAGGTCTGTTTGACTACGTCGCACAAGTGGCATCCGCGGCGGGAGTACACAATCACCTCGTGCATGGTGTCCGACACAGACAGAGTGTAGCGTGATAAAGCCAGCCGGTCGAGGCAGCAGCGTAGCCGGGCGGTTTACAATCCATGCTGCATGAAAGAAGCGCAAACCGGCGAGTTCTCTCTTAAACCACTGCGAGGCAAGACCGCAGTCATCACCGGCGGGGCACGCCGGCTGGGAAGAGCTGCGGCACTGGGATTAGCGCAGGCAGGCGCTGATGTCGCCATCACCTATCGCACGTCGCAGCGCGAAGCACAACACACGGTCATTGACCTCGCCAGTTTTGGCGTCCGGGCGGTGGCGCTCCGCTGCGATGTACGAGATCCGAAGAGTGTGAAAGCTGCGCTGAAAGAGATTGCCAGGGAGTTGGGAAGGTTGGACGTTCTGGTAAACAATGCTGCCAATTACGAGACCGCTGATTTCGAAAAGTTATCGCTGGCGCAATGGGATGAAATGTTTGCGGTGAATACGCGCGGACCGTTTCTGGTGTCGCAGCACGCGCTTAAAATGCTGCGCAAGTCGCGCGGCAGAATCATTAACATGGGGTCTTTAGGAGGCCTGCGCCCCTGGCCCCGCCAAGCGCACTACTGTGCCTCGAAGGCTGCGGAGCACATGCTGACTCGAGTGATGGCGAAGGCGCTGGCGCCGGAAATTGCGGTGAACTGCGTGGCTCCGGGGGTGATTGATCTGGGTGAGGCGCGGGCATCGGCATTCATGAAAAAGATGGCGGAACAAACTCCAATGCGCCGGAATGGAAGCGCGGAAGACGTTACTGCGGCAATTTTGTTCTTCGCGACCGCTCCGCATTTTATTACCGGGCAGGTGTTAGCGGTGGATGGGGGACTGGGACTGTAACAAATCTTTATGAAGATAATTTTGACTGCGGTTGTTCTGCTTTTTGCTCATCTTGCTACGGCGCAAGCGCCGACAGGTGACCTCCATTCCGAAATCGAAGTGTGGAGCGGCGGTGGACATTCGGTGCCGGGAGGAACTTCCCACACTGGCGTTTGGAACCTGGGCGTGCGCTACGGCTGGGTTCTGACTAATCCCCACGGCCCAGGATTTCTTTCCGGGCAATTCGAGTACGCGGTCGATGTGGTGCCTGCGTATGCCATCTTTCAACCCGCCAACACCGCGTTTGGCGCGGGGATAAATCCATTCAATGTTAAATGGCTTTTCACCCCTCACGGACACGTTGCACCCTACATAGAGTTGGGCGGCGGGGTGCTGTTCACCAACCACAATGTTCCCACCCGCACATCGGCGATCAACTTCACTCCCGGAGCGGCCATGGGCGTACATTTCCTGGGCGGGAACCTGGTATGGAGCGCTGAACTCCGCTATCAGCACATTTCTAACGCCGGTCTTGCGTACTACAATCCGGGAATCAACACTCTGCAATTGCGGCTGGGGATCGGGAAATTCTCCCGGCGCTAGATGCGCTGAGCTGGAAACTTGCAGGGATTGGCCGACGCCGATATTCTTCCGCATATGCCGAGATTAGTGGAATGCGTGCCCAATTTTTCTGAGGGCCGCGACAAGTCGAAGGTGGATGCCATCGTCAACGCCATGAAGATTGATGGCGTGTATCTGCTCGACCGCGAGATGGAC
>JAFAWN010000080.1 GCA_019241735.1 Terriglobales bacterium | reverse complement strand
GCGCGTGGCAATTGGAGGCATGGCAAAACTTTTCCTGCGAGAGCTGGGAATCGAAGTACTCAGCCATGTAACGGCCGTAGGCAGTGCATCAATACCAGGCCGTGAAGTCCCCTGGGAGCAGATTTCCCCATTACGCGAACGTGAAGAAATTTTGTTAAATTGCGCGGATAGATCGGTCGAACAGGATATGAAAGCAGAGGTTGACCGTGTTTTGAAGACCGGCGATTCCGTGGGCGGAGTCTTTGAAGTGGTTGCCCACAACGTCCCTCCCGGCTTGGGCACGTTTGCCCAGTGGGACGAACGATTGGACGGCATGCTGGCGGGAGCATTGATGTCATTGCAGGCAGTGAAGGCAGTGGAGATTGGCTCGGGAATAAGCTGCGCCGCATCCTCCGGATCTGCGGTGCATGACGAACTTGGATACCAGACGCCGGGAAATTTCACCGGTTTCCAGCGCAGCCGAAACAATGCAGGTGGGATTGAGGGCGGCGTGTCCAACGGTGAGGACATACGCGTACGCGGTTACCTGAAGCCGATCTCAACCTTGCGCCGTCCCTTGCAATCGGTGGATTTTGCCACGCGCGCTCCGGTAAAGGCGGCTTACGAACGCTCCGACGTTTGCGTGGTGCCGGCGGCCGGAGTCGCCGGCGAAGCCATGGTGGCACTGACTCTGACACGCTGCGCGCTGGAGAAATTTGGAGGCGACTCTATGATCGAAACCGTGCGAAACTTTCAGGGTTACCGCGAGCAATTGAGAAACTACTAGGCATGATTTATCCCATCGTGAAATTTGGAAATCCGGTCCTGGAAAAACCCGCCCTACCGGTTACAGAATTTGACCAAGAGTTGAAGCAATTAATCGAAGACATGTTCGAATCGATGTACGCTGCGCGTGGGGTGGGGTTAGCAGCGCCGCAAATTGGGATCTCGAAACGGCTGGCGGTCATCGATGTGTCATTCCAAGAGGATCCGGACGCGAAGCTCGTGCTTGCTAATCCTGAAATCATCCACACTGAAGGCCGACATACGCAGCCGGAGGGTTGCTTGAGCGTTCCTGACTTTCGAGAACCCGTAGCCCGGGCACGCAAGGTTACAGTTCGCGCGCAGAACGCTGCGGGGCGCTGGTTCGAGAAGACCGGTGAAGAGTTGCTGGCGCGTGCTTTCTTGCATGAAACCGATCACCTTAATGGCAAACTCTATTTGAGTCACCTGAGCGCACTCAAGCGGGACCTAATCAAGCGCAAGATTCGCAAACTGGCGAAGGCAGGGGAATGGTAGGCGGACCCCTGAAGCTGGTTTTCTGCGGCACGCCGGAATTCGCCGTTCCCACGCTCGAGAAGCTGCACGCCGCCGGCCATGCAGTGCGCCTTGTGATTACCCAGCCGGACCGCCCTCGCGGCCGGGGCTTAACCCTCGCGGAGTCGCCAGTAAAGCAAAAAGCACTAGAACTGGGTTTGCAGGTTGTACAGCCTGAGACGATTAAAAACAACGAAGAATTTCGCACACGGCTGGCCGCCTTACAACCTGATGCGATCATTGTGGTGGGATATGGCCGCATCATTCCGTCATGGATGATCGACCTTCCCCGGCTTGGCAACATCAATTTACACGCTTCGCTGCTGCCCAAATATCGCGGCGCGGCCCCCATTCAATGGGCAATTGCGCGAGGTGAAAATCTAACGGGCGTGACCACCATGCGGATTGATGCCGGGCTCGATACCGGCGATATTCTTTTGCAGAAAGAAGTACCGATCCGGCACGACGACACTGCCATAACCCTAGCCTCGCGCCTGGCTGCGCTTGGCGCAGATCTTATGGTGCAGACTATCCAAGAAATGGATTCCGGAACTATCCATCCGCGCCCGCAAGATCACTCGCAGGCAACATTGGCTCCCATCTTGAATAAGGAGGACGGGCAAATAGATTTCGAACTTCCAGCGCAGGAGATTTGCAATCGGATACGCGGATTCCAGCCGTGGCCGGGAGTGTTCACCAACTTCCGCGGACGCAAATTGCACTTGTGGAATGCGACGGCGGCTACTGAAAAACCCGTGCCGCCCTCTGGCGAGCTGCTAATAGAGGCTGGAACTCTCCTCGTGGGTTGCGGTCGAGGCCAGGTCTTAGCAGTGAAAGAAGTCCAACCGGAGGGCAAAAAGCGGATGAAGGTTCATGAGTTCATCCAAGGATATCGCCCGCGTAACGGTGAGAAGTTGGAAACACCGCATGCTGAACCCCTCGAATAACGTAACTTCATGACTGTTTCCCCAGCCCGCGCTGCGACGTTTGACATTCTGCTTAGGGTCGAGCAGGAAGCTTCCTACCCATCGGATATCCTGCACTCCTCCCGCTACAGCCCGCTATCAAATGCGGACCATGCACTCGCGACCCAAATAGTGATGGGAGTTCTACGTTGGCGATCAGTTCTGGATAAACAAATCGCTGAAAAATCATCACAGCCAATCCATTCCCTCGATCTGGAAGTATTGACAGCGTTGCGACTGACCGCATATCAGCTGGTATTTCTGGATCGCGTACCCGCCAGGGCGGCGGTTCATGAAGGGGTTGAGC
>JAFAWN010000076.1 GCA_019241735.1 Terriglobales bacterium | reverse complement strand
TTAAGGAGGCTTTCCTGTGTTCAAGCGTTACGTCTCTCCGGCCTTGCTAATTGCCTTTGCGCTCGCGAGTGTTATGCCTGCGCTTGCCGCGTCTCAATCCAAGATTCAACGTGTGCTGCTAATCAGTGTCGATGGAATGCATGCAGGGGATTTTTTCAACTGCGCCAATGGCATGGCTACCATCAATGGCGGCCAGCCCTTTTGCCCGGCAATCGCTGCGCTTGGAAATAGTGGCATCAACTACAATGCCGCGATCGCTTCTAAACCATCGGATTCCTTCCCCGGCCTCACGGCAATCGTCACCGGTGGAAGCCCCGCGCTGACCGGAGTTTATTACGATGTTAGTTATGCCAGGAATTACGATGCTCCCGCAAAGACCACGGGCAACGGTGTTGCGGCTGGCCCCTGCACTCCCTACGGCCCGCCGACGGGTTATACGGCCGAGTATGAAGAAGGTATCGACATCGATCAGCACAAGCTAAACGGCGGCGCGCCAGGCGCATCGCTAACCGACGGCGGCATTGCCTCGATCGATCCCCGGCGCCTGCCCCGCGATCCCAGCCAGGGCTGCGCGCCGGTTTTTCCATGGACATTCGTTCGCGCTAACAGCATCTTCAGCGTGATTCATGCCGCCGGCGGATACGCAGCCTGGTCGGACAAGCACCCCGCGTACGCTTCCGTGGCTTCAGGCATTGGGCCGAGCGCGCTCGACGACTTCTACGCTCCTGAAATCAACTCCAACGTGGTAGGTCTTCCCGGAGTTAAAACCCCAACCGGCTTATCCTGCGCCCCCATTCCGGATAAAGGCGCCGATCTGACAGCCTGGACCAACAGCTTCGAGAATATTCAGTGTTACGACACACTGAAGGTTCATGCGGTTCTCAACTGGATCGACGGCAAGAACCACCTCGGGACCGCGGCCACCAAACTGCCGACGATCTTCGGGATGAACTTCCAGGCGTTAAGCGTGGGACAGAAGCTGATTGAAAAGAGCAGCGGTCAGCTTGGCGGATATCTGGACGCGGCGGGCACGCCCGGAGCGGCCCTGCTGAGTGAATTCCAGTTCGTGGACGCCTCAATCTCCGAATTCGTCAGCGAGCTGAAGAAACAAGGTCTCTATGATTCGACCCTCATCGTGCTGACCGCCAAACACGGTCAATCACCCATCGACCCCAACCGCTACGTTGCCCAGCTCAACGTCGGAACCTCACCCGCCACGTTGCTCTCCAACGCGGGCTTCCTTCCATATTCGGAGTCCACAAACAATCCCACCGGGATTGGACCAACCGAAGATGACGTCTCGTTGCTCTGGCTGAAGAGCTCATTTGATACGCCAGAGGCGGTCGCCATTCTTGAAGCCAACGGCGGCCCGACTGGAATCGGGCTGGGGCAAATCTTCTACGGCCCTGCGCTATTCCTGAACTATAACGACCCCAGCGTGGATCCTCGAACGCCGGACATCATTGTTACCCCGAACTATGGGGTCACCTACACTGGCAGCAGCAAGAAATTGGCCGAGCACGGCGGGTTTGGCCATGACGACACCAATGTGGTCATGCTGCTGTCAAATCCGAACTTTAAGCCGGCTACGGTATACGCCGCAGTAGGCACGGCTCAGGTGGCGCCCACCATTCTCAAAGCTCTCGGGATTAATCCCAAGGCTCTGGATGCCGTGGTGGCGGAGGGAACCGGAGTCTTGCCGTCGCTTCAGTTCTAGCAATTCTCCCGGCTACGCATCACAATGTGGACGCTCTTTCGAGCGTCCACTGTCGTTTCGGCCTGCAACCGACATCACAATCTCGGTGAAAGGCCAGGCCGCCCGCAGGCGCTGTTCCGGAGCATCGCTCGGTCAGTTTCGTTCGTCACAATTCATGACGTTTTGCTTGACTGTTCGATACGAAACCAACTTTTGGCCTAAACAATACTGGCTACTGCAGATAAAGCATGCCAGCGGCAAAACACCTTGACAGTCACCGCAGGAAGTGCGAAACTCCCGTCCTGCGCGCCTTTCAACCCTAATTAGCCGCAGCACGTCCCTTTTCCTGTGGAGGAAATTTAGTTATGTCAGTCCCCAAAGTGTGCTTCCTTAGTGTCCTCGCGGTCACGCTTCTGGCGAGCTTGGGATTTTCACAATCAGCCGATCAGTCGCTGAGTATTGAGAAATCCAAGTTTCTTGCCAGCTCCCATAACCTGGGCCCCGAAGATGGCTCCAAAAACATTGCGATCACTGTCTGGTTGAAGCAGCCCAACCGGCAGGCATTCGATGCCCTGGTCAAACAGATCTATACCAAAGGCTCTCCTCAATATCATCGTTTCCTGACGCTCAAGGAATATAACGCTAACTTCGCGCCCGGCGCATACGAGTCCAAGGCTGTTAAGGAATATTTGGAAAGCAACAACTTCAAAATCACCTCCGTCGATAAGAATAATCATTACATCCGAGCGGAGGGACGCGTTGCGGATGCGCAAAAAGCTTTTAATGTTCAGATCAATCGCTTTCAAGTAAAGAATGAGATTCACCGCGCGCCTCTCGGCGAGCCCTCAGTATCCGGACCGGCTTCCGCTTTTGTGGCTTCGATTAAGGGACTGCATGATTTTGGGGCCATCCCAACCGCAGTGCGCCCGAAGGATGTACGCATGCCGATCTCCGTGGCCGGCGAGCCAAAAGGTCTGGCAGAGGCCTCTATTCAGAATCGGTGTCTCAATGGTGTGCAAACCATTCACCTGCCCACGCCCCCCACAGTCGGTCCGCCGACGGCGGTTTACACCGGACTCCGTTACGGCAACGACGCGACAAATACCTGCCCGGGTTACAATCCCACTCAGTTGCAGACGGCTTATGGTCTGAACCCCCTGTACGGCAGGGGCTGGGATGGTACCGGCCAGACGATCGTTATTGTCGATGCATACGGCTCTCCCACCATCCAAGCGGATGCGAACCTTTACTCTCAGATTTACGGATTGCCGCCGCTGACCTCCTCAAACTTCAACATCTACTATCCCGGAGGCGTGCCCACCGGTTCGAGTGCGAATTGGACGGATGAGACCAGTCTCGATGTCGAGTTGGCTCACGCTATAGCTCCAGGCGCGAATATCGCTCTGGTAATTGCGCCGGACCCAAGCGCACTTGACGTTGCCGAATTTTGGGCAATTGAAAACCCGGAGATTATTACCCCGTACGCCAATGGCGTGCTTGGCTACGTAATCTCTAACAGTTGGGCTGCATTTGAGTACCTGGACGTCTATTTCGGTGGGAAGGCTGGCTTAGAGGCGCAGTACCTCAATACCGAACTGGCTGCATCACTTGGTGTGTCGGCCAATTTCGCCACGGGTGATTGGGGCGATAACGTTGCCGAAATTCAAAATTTATACGGCATCACAACGCCTCCGAGCGTGGTGACACCCGCCGATTCGCCGTATGCCACTGCAATAGGTGGCACCAGCCTCTTTCTGGACAGCGGCAACCACATCAGGTTTCAGACCGGCTGGGGCAACAATGAGACCCGGCTTTCGTACCCACTTCCCAATAACCTTCCCTACGATCCTCCTCTCCACCTCGGTTTCATTTTCGGAGCCGGCGGGGGACAGAGCATAGCCTGGCCGCGGCCCGCCTACCAGAGTGGGCTGAGCATCCCGGGCAATGGACGCCTGCTGCCTGATATTTCCGAGATTGCTGACCCTTACACCGGGGTCAACGTTATCATCGGCGGCAGTCTGGGAGTGATTGGTGGGACCAGTCTGGCGACACCGGTGTTCTCCGGTATATGGGCGATCGCTAACCAGGCGGCCGGCCCCAAGGCTCCCTTGGGACAAGCTGCTCCGTATCTCTATTCTTTGCCGAGCAATGCCATACAGGACGTTCTTCCGGTCAGTTCGCCGAATGACGTCCACGGGAAGATATTCAACCCGCCGAACCCGGTGCTGATTGAGTCAGCGTCGGATTTGGCTCAACCCCTATACAACACGACCAGCTTCCTGAGCGCGTTGTATTACGGTGCATCGACGCGCTGGTACGATCTAACCTTCGGCACGGACACCACTCTGACCGTGACCCCAGGCTGGGATGACGTAACCGGTCTCGGCACGCCGAACGGGGTGAAATTTGTTAACGCAGTGGTGGCTGCCGCTCCGTAGGATTTTTCTTTAAGCGGATGAACAAAGGGTCGCCGTAGCCGGCGGCCCTTATTTTTTTGGAACAAGCCGATGTTGTTGGTCGGGACGAAGTATTTCGCAGCGGTGGTAGTCCTTCATCTTGCCAATCCCTGACGAAAGAAAATGCAGATTCCGCATTGTCACGGAATTGCAAGAAATTAAAATCTTTTCAAATATTAAATTTCTATCAATCCCCGGCGTCCGGTCTTCTTTTGAGCGGTGGTTTGCGCTAAGATAATTCATAAACCAGCCGCGTTTCGTACTTCTGGCCGAGTACCAGGCGCGTGTGATCTGTTTGAGGAGGTCGAAAGATGTACCGGCCATTTGTAGGCAGTTCCCCGGCGTCAAGTGCGTTTCTCGACGTAGAATCAACCATCAGAAACCTCACCCAGGATTACAGTACCGCGTTTAATACCGGCAACTACGACCAAGTCTCGGCGATGTTCGCCAGCGATGGGCTGCTGATGACGCCGCGCCACGACGCCGTGCAGGGACCTAAAACTGTCGAGCGCGTGCTCCGCAGTATCGGTGAGCTGGGATACCGCGATCTGCGTTTTGAAACGCTGCGCGTAGACCATTCCGATGATATGGCGGTAGAGATAGGCCAATACACCCTGACCGTGCCAGGATCTAACGGTAGCGCTACCATCGAAAACGGAAGGTTTGTGCATGCCTGGCGCCGTTTGGGAGCCTGGCTGATGATCGTGGATTCCTGGAGCAGCAATCTTCCTCCGCTAGCGCGTCAAGCTGCCTGATAATCACATAAATGCAGTTCGCCTTTCGCGGCGCAATGCCGTGCTGACCGCTGCCCGGCGGCAGGTCGAATTCAAAATAATATTCCCGGAGGGACTCTGAACCCTCCGTACTAGGAGACAGCAATGGAACGCAAGGCAAGCGCAGTCTGGAAGGGTGGTCTTAAAGATGGCAAAGGAACCGTTTCGAGCGCCAGCGGAGTATTGTCGAACACGCCGTATTCTTTCGCCACTCGGTTTGAAAACACGCCCGGCACCAACCCTGAGGAATTAATCGCCGCGGCTCACGCGGGGTGCTTTTCCATGGCGCTTTCGGCCCAACTCAGCGCGGCGAATTTTACGGCGGAAAGTATCAATACCACCGCAATTGTATCTCTTGAGAAGCAGGATGCGGGGTGGACCATTACTGCAGTACATCTCGATGTTGCAGGGCGGGTTCCCAAGGCAGACAATGCCGCCTTCCAAAAAGCTGCTGAGAATGCGAAGAGTGGATGTCCTGTGTCGAAATTGCTGAACGCCAAGATCACCATGAATGCCAAGCTCGAAGGCTAGGCCTTAACGGCGTAATCTACGCATCGTTGCGCTGGCGTTTTGCTCTCTTCTGCTTCATAATCCACGCGATAACGCCGGTTAGAATAAGGGTGATCACTACGTAGTAATGCTGACGGAAAACCGGCCCCACGAGGTGCACGAAATTGGGGCCAAATTTTAACGTAAGCCACGCGAACAGGAAAAACCGCATCAGCCTGCCGAGAAAGATTGCAGTCAGAAAACGCGGAAGGCTCATTTCCGAAACTGCGGCGGCCAGCACAAACAACTTAAACGGGACCGGCGGGGGCAACACCGCCGGAAACATCAGGCTCCAGAATGGGTGTTTCTCAAACATGCCATGGATTTTGTCAAAGCGGGCAGGCGGGATGCGCTTGCGCAGCAACTCCTCTCCGCCCTTATACCCGATCAAATAAATCACGATGCTTCCCAGTGCCGATCCGGCAGAGGCCATCAATACATAAAGAAGGAAGCGTACCCGGTCTTCATAGACATAGCCTATGACGACAGCATCCACCGGAAGGCCGATGAAAGATCCATCCAGGGCGGCTACCAGAAACACCCCCCAAATCCCCAGCGGTTTAAACAATGCCCACAGAAATGCCGTGTAGCGGGAAAAGATATGTTTAATGACTTTCAAGCGATAAAAAGTGTACGCGAAAGTGCTGGTTAGCAGGACAGCGGCAAGCCCTATCTATTCGTCGTGAGTGGTGTTTCCATTCAGGAGTTGAACGATGTGCGGGAGAAGTTCAATAACCGAGGATAGCGAATCCACCGCGCCTGGCAGGCTGCCGGGCAGATTCAGCACCACTGATTTCTTGCAAACTCCGCATACACCGCGGCTGAGAGCAGCGAATGGAGTTTTCCTTGCGCCCTCTATGCGCATCCTCTCGGGAATACCAGGCAACATCCTGGAGCAAGTTTCTTGCGTGGCTTCAGGGGTGACATCCCGGTCCGCAATTCCAGTCCCCCCGGTCGTGATAACCACACGGGCCGTGTCCGCTAATCGCAGGATGGCCTGATGAATCGCGATTTTCTCGTCCGGGACAATTTCCTGGGCAGAGATGTCAAACCCGCCTTGGGCAAGAATCGCTGACACGGCAGGTCCGGAAAGGTCTCTGCGTTCTCCGCGCGAGCATGAATCGCTGACTGTAAGAACCGCTGCGGAGATGCGTTCAGGAGTCGAGGAGGACGTCATCTTCTTCCTGTTTCCCGTCATCGGCATGGTCGCGCGCCGATTCATCCAGCAGGCGCAGGCCTTCCATCAGAAGTCCCTGGGTGTTCAACTGGGTAGTGCGCTGTGATGTCTTGCCCTCAAAGTTTATGTGGAAGTTTCCGCCGGTCCAGCGGAGGACATTGAACACCGCGGCATCCCCAGTGACAGAACCATAAGTTGCATGCACCACTTGCCCTTCACTGAAATACAGCTCGCACTTTTCGTTCTGATTGGTCAGCACCAGGGAGCAGCTCTTCCGTCCCATCTCCAGCGATTGCACCAGGTCAATCACGTTCATCTGCGCAAGATTGCCGCGCAGGATACCGTCTGAAGCCGCTCGCTTGGCCATCTTTTCCAGTGCGATCTTATCGATCAGACGCTTGATCTTCTGCGTGGCCTCTTTGAGAAAAAAAGGCTTTTCAAGAAAATCGTCGACCGCGTGGTCCTGCATGCCAAGTTTTTCAGTGATGTCGGCTTTGGTGGCCACGAGAATCACCGAAATCGCAGAAGTCTTGGGGCGGCTTTTAAGTTTCTCGACAAGCTGGCGGCCATCCATTCCCGGCATGCGGTAATCGCTGACCAGAAGGTCAGGTGGATCGTCCACCGCTTTCAGCAATGCGTCGGCGCCATCGGTCGCAGTCGCGACTGAAGCCAGCGGGTTCAACGCAGACTGCAACATCTCCAAAATCATGGGATTGTCATCCACCAGAAGGACTTTGACGATGTTTGCCATGGCGGAAGTTACGCTTTCACTCGCGAGCGCTGATAGTCTCCACTTTTACCACCCGACTTGCGCTCGAGTACTATTTCGCGGATCTCGATGCCTTTGTCGAGCGCTTTGCACATATCGTACACGGTCAAGGCGGCCACAGAGACAGCGACCAGGGCTTCCATTTCCACGCCTGTGGTCGCGGTTGCGGTCACCGTGGATGAAATAGCGACGCCGGTTTCACAGAGGCGCAGGGTCACATCAATGTGCGAGAGCGGGAGCGGGTGACATAACGGGATCAGGTCAGCAGTCCGCTTTGCCGCCATGATTCCCGCCAGCCGGGCCACCTCGAGAGCGTCGCCTTTTGGATTTTTTGGGAGGGCGCTCAATACCGCGGGCGTCAGAGTTACAAAGCCCGCCGCCTCAGCTGTGCGCTGGGTGAAATCCTTGGCAGAGACGTCCACCATTTTCGCGCGGCCCGCCTCGTAGTGCGAGAGTATTCTCTCCATCATCGGTTAACTTATCTTACATGTGGCAGGGTAATTTTGATGGCATACGGGAGGCTATCGCATCATGATCGGGACCCACTCGCCCGCCGCGATGCTGTCACGATCCGCGGCCACGACTACGTAACAATTTGCTGCAGCCATGGCTGCAATGTCGCCCGAACCATGCCATTTGATCAGTTCCACTTCTGCGTTTTCGAATCGACCGGAAAGAAGGCCCGGTAGAAAACGCTTCAAGCCGAGTTTGGTCCTAATGTCAGCTTTCAATCTTGCCCGGCCAAATATCAGCGGCCGCGGTTGGGCTCCGCCGAGCGCCTCGACCACCGGTCGCGCAAACAGTTCAAACGTAACCATAGTTGAAAGCGGATTACCGGGAAGTCCAAAGAAGTATTTATAGCTGTTGGCGGCATCTGAAAGCCCAGGGATGCGGCCAAACACTACCGGGCGTCCGGGTTGGAGGAGCGCGCCGGTGAACAGGAACTCGGCGTCGAATTCCGCCAATACGCCTTCCACGAGGTCGAATTTGCCCATGGAGACTCCGCCCGCCACCAGAAGAAGATCGGCTTCGAGGCCTTGCGCAATCAAATCGCGGAGGCGCGGACCTTCGTCAGGAGCTATCGGGAGCAAAACTGCGGCGGCGCCACATGCTTGAATTTGGGCAGCAAGCGAGTAACCGTTCGAGTTTCTAATCTGATGGGCGGCGGGCGCGCAACTTACGTCAACCAGTTCGTCTCCCGTAGCCAGCACGGCAATGCGCGGGCGACGAAAAACCGACAGTTGAGTTCTGCCGACCGCGGCGGCCACTGCGATAGCGACATAGTCGATTCGGGCCCCGCGATGAATCAAGGTGTCGCCTTTGGTTGCTTCGGCGCCAGTGGGAACGATGTTCTCTCCGGAGGCGACAGCTTTGCGAATCTCTAAACTGTCGCCGTGTCGGGATGTGTACTCAATCATTACAACTGCATCCGCGCCAGGCGGGACGGGAGCTCCTGTCATGATTGCGACCGCCTCGCCGCTTAGCAGCGGCGTAACGGTTTGCAGCGCCCCTCCAGCCTTAACTTCCACCACGATTCGGAGCGGCTCGCGCGACAGCGAATTTGAGGATCGTACTGCGTAGCCGTCGCGTGTCGATCGCGGGAACGCAGGAAAATCGCGGTCAGCGACGATGGTTTCGGCGAGGACGCGGCCAGAGGCATTGAGAAGGTGCACGCATTCTGTTTGAGTAGGGTGCAGATAGCAGAGATGCTCTTCTACGACCTGGCGCGCGCCTTCGAAACTTGGGAGCGATGTTTCTTCCGATGGCACAGCAGGCATGGGAGGAATGATACGGTGTCAGGCGGCGGAAAATCTAACGTAAACCGGAACCTATGAGCTAACCGCGGCGGAAGAAAGCTTGCCGCTGAGGTTTTTCTGTGCGGAGGAGAAGAAGTCTGACAGTCTGATTCGCAATGCCTCCTGATCGGTGGCGAAAGTCATAGCCGCATCGTGTTCGATGACGCCGGCCCGGACCAATTTTTCTATTTCTCCGTCAAAATGCTGCATTTCAGGATTGCAGCGCTTCATCGCCTGCAGTATTGATGGTCCCGCGCCGTCATCACTCTGTATCACCTCAGAAATTCCGGGATGCCTCTGCAAGAGCTCAACCGCAAGCGCCCGTCCGTGACCATCTTTTCGCGGCAACAGGCGCTGGGAAACGACAAAGCGAAAAGTTTTGGCGAGCCTTGCGCGAATGGAAGGCCGCTCCGCGGGCGCGAATGCACTAACAATGCGGGCAACGGTTTGCTCGGCGTCGATACTGGTGAGGCTTGAGAGCACCAGGTGACCGGTCTCAGCTGCCTCGAAAACCATCTCCATGGTTTCGCGGTCACGCATCTCCCCGACCAGTATTACTTTGGGCGACTGCCGCAAAGCGGCCCGCAATCCGATGGCGAAGCTGGGTGTGTCGCTATAAAGCTCCCGCTGATGGATTGTGGCCTCCTTGTGGGGATCCAGGAACTCGATGGGGTCTTCGATACTAATGACATGGCAACGCCGGACTCGATTGATCAGGTCCAGAAGCGCTGCCAGAGTCGAGGACTTTCCGGCGCCCTGCGCGCCCGTCACCAGGACGATTCCATCACGAAGCGCAGCTACCTCTTCTAATGCCGCAGGGAGCCCCAGGACCTCAAAATCCGGGGTGGCGGTGGGAATGACGCGCATCACCACGGCGCAGCTGCCACGCTGAATGAATACGTGGACCCGGAATCGGGCAATGCCCGGCAAACCATAAGAGACGTCACACGAACCTTTTTCCCGCAGCGTGCTAATAGCCTGCTTATTGCTGCCGATCAGACTGGAACCGATCCGGCGGGTGTCGTCTGCACTCATGGGCGGCATACCCTGCACCTGCAAGTCGTGTAGCTGCCCATGCACCTCGATTTGGGGTAGCCGGTTGGGAGAAAAGATCAGGTCGCTGGTTTGCTCATGAGCAGCAAGCATGGAGGTTAGAAGCGCGTCTGTATCCGAGTAGCTGGAACAGAAAGAAGTTGTCGCGGTCTCCGGCCCCGCGATATCTTCCGGCTCGGATTTTTTAAAGGGGGACCGCACGAGCCGATTAACGACCTCACGCCGCGTATCCCTTCACTCTAACGACAAAAAGCGGCTGAGCGGCGCTAAAACTGACACGTGCAGACCTTCGTAACCGAATAAAATGTCAATAAGGGAAAAAAAGAAGGCGGCACGGGGCCGCCTTAGATTGGAGCGACGCTCGCGCTTACTTCTTGGTGGATTTTTTCTTCCCGAACTCCGTTTGGATGGTCGCGCCTATGCTTGCCAGCATGGCCTTTGCCTCTTCTGCGTGCGGTCCGGTGGGTTGCAGCTCAAGGTATTTGTTAAACGCCTCCGCGGTGCCCTCAGGCGCAACCATCTTGTCGCCCTTCAGGGTCGCATCCCCCATATAGTTCACCGCCTTCCAGTAATAAGCGTCCGCGTGTTTAGGGTCGGCGGCGATCGCTTTATCAAAAGCTTCGATGGCGGCCTGGCGCTTTTTGGGGTCATTGCTGGCGTTGGCATTGGTGAGAACGGCGCCTAGATTGAAATAATATTGGCCGCCATTACTGGGGTCGGTCTGAGCAGCCAGGTTGTAATCTTTCACCGCGTCATCCACTTTCCCCAGCTTGGCCGCGGCATCGCCCATGTTGTTGTAGTAGCCAGCCAGCTGCCGAACTGCGTCGGGGGGCATTGCCGGCGTTTTTGTGGCGCCGGATTTATCCGCGGGATAGGGCGCCATCGTATTTGTTCCCCGATTGAAGTCTCTGTTATTAGGGTCGGTTGCAGCCGGGTTGCGAGCCGCAGCTGCAGAAGTTCCCGAGGAGCTGGTCTTGATCTCGATGGCCTTCTCGTAGTTGCTGACGGCAGCTTCCAGGCGCTTGGTTTTTTCGGCAGGATCAGTTTGCTTGACCGCCGAATTGCGATAAGCGTCGGCGAGCCTGGCCCATAAGACGTCGTGGGACGCATCCATCTGAGTGGCTTCGTTTAGCTGCGCAATAGCATCGTCAAAATTGCCGGCATCGGATGCCTGCTTGGCGGCCGCCAGTTTTTCGTTCAGCGACTTGATCGTATTCGCCTCTTTGGCAACCTTCGCTTTTTGCTCCTCCTGCTGCTTCAGTTGCTCCGGGGTCAGCCCATGTTCTTTGGCCACCGCCGTCTGCTCTTTCTTTAAATCAAAGTCGAGGTCGGCTTCCTCCACGCCTACCGGCACTCCATCGTAGTGGTAGAGTTCTTTACCGCCCTGACTGAGGGTGACTTTATATTTGCCGGGGGAAATGCCGAGAGAAAAGTATTCTCCCTTGTTATTAGTCTTGAGCGAATATTTGCGCCCATTATCAGTATTCAGCCATTCGACGACGGCGGAGGCAAT
>JAFAWN010000015.1 GCA_019241735.1 Terriglobales bacterium | reverse complement strand
CATTTTGCAGCGGTGAGTGTCGCTGCTTGCATGTTTTCGATGACGTAATCGGCAAACTGGCTGGTTTTAACTCTTGTTGCCCCCGGCATCAAGCGCTCAAAGTCATATGTGACTTTTTTCTGATCAATGGTCTGTTCCAGGCCGTGCTCGATCAGGTCAGCGGCTTCGTTCCAGCCGAGGAATCGAAACATCATCACCCCTGACAAAATTACCGAACCCGGATTGATCACGTCTTTATCTGCATATTTTGGCGCGGTGCCGTGAGTAGCCTCGAAGCAGGCGAAGCCGTCGCCAATATTTGCTCCGGGCGCAATGCCGAGCCCGCCTACCTGGGCTGCGCAAGCGTCAGAAATGTAATCACCGTTTAAGTTCGATGTAGCCAGCACTGAATATTCTTCCGGCCGGGTAACGATTTGCTGGAATATGGAATCAGCGATACGGTCGTTGATCATCAGCTTTTTCTTCCACGCGCCGTTGCCGTGGGTCGAGTAAATTGAATCAAGAACGCTCTCGACTTCCTTGTAAATCGATTGGCGGAATTCCTCCGGAGCATGTTCCATTCCCGGCTCAACCAGATTTGCATTCTGCTCAACGGTCAAACTGGCATTCGCGTCTTTGTTGCCGAGAATCCAACTCTCACGCTCCGTCACCACGTGCGTTCGGAATTCCTCTTTAGCGAGTTCGTATCCCCATTTTCTAAACGCGCCCTCGGTAAACTTCTGGATGTTTCCTTTGTGCACTAAAGTGACAGAGGGCCGCCCGCTATCGAGGGCGAACTGTATGGCCATCCGCACCAAACGCTTGGTCCCGGTAACTGAAATTGGTTTGATGCCAACGCCAGAGTCGAGGCGGACCTGCTTCTTGCCGCCTTTGAGCATGTCATTGTTCAAAAATGCAATCAGCTTTGCCGCCTCCGTTGTCCCTTGCTCCCATTCAATGCCCGCATAAACATCCTCGGTGTTTTCCCGGTAGATGACAACATTCATGCATTCCGGGTGCTTGACCGGAGACGGCGTCCCGCTGTAATACCGGACTGGGCGGACGCAGGCATAGAGGTCAAGTATCTGCCGCAATGCGACATTCAAAGATCGCATGCCCCCGCCTACAGGCGTTGTCAGCGGCCCCTTGATGGCGATCCGAAATTCGCGGATTGCACTGACGGTATCGTCCGGCAACCAGTTGTTGAATTTTTGCTTGGCCTTCTCGCCGGCAAAAATCTCGTACCAGGCCACCGCGCGCCTGCCTTGGTAAGCTTTGCGCACGGCGGCGTCGAACACGCGGACTGACGCCTTCCAGATATCGCGGCCGGTGCCATCGCCCTCGATGAATGGGATGATCGGACGATCGGGCACTTTGTACCGGCCGACGCTGTAGGTAATTGGGGCGCCATCCGCCGGTACTTGAACACCATTGTAGTGAGTTGCCATTGCGACCTCCGAACGGGCAAACCAAACTTTTTATTATAAAGGGCCGGCGCCCGGTAAACCCAACACGCACGGCTACAATCGATGGATGGTTTTTTCCCTGAACTTCATTCGGCCGCATCCGATGTGTTACGTTGCGGCAGTGTGCGTGATGTTGTGCGCGAATTACGCCTCCGCTCAGGCGGATCCTTCATCCGTGTCACTTCAGCAATCATGCGGGACGCCGTCCCGAGCCTCGCATCGTTTCTGGGACCGCACCAATCTCCTGCTGTTCGGCGGAGTGGGCGTGTTGCGCGGCCTGGACTACGCGTCCACGCGCAATTTTGAGGCCCGCGGGCGCTCTGAGATTCTCATCCCCGATGATATTGTCAATAATTCGGCCGGCTTTGCGTCGCTCGAAGCTGCTGGGGCAGCAACTTCAGTCGGACTTTCATACATGCTCCACCGCACTGGGCACCACAAACTGGAACGGTGGCTCTCCATTGGCCATATCGGGGTCACTGGTTTCGGCGTCGTTCGAAATTATTCCCTCGAATCCCGCCATCGTTAGCCGCCAGTAAGGACGCGGCTGTAAATTGTCCGCACGCGTCCGCAGGTCTCCGCCAGTTCCGCCTCCAGGCCCCCGGCAAATTCGCGCTGCAGAAGCTGCTCCGTAATTGTGGTAGTAACCGAGCACGCATGTTCGGTCGCGGGAAGCCACTTTCGTGCACGCCCCATGACCAGCCGAACCACGTGGTCAATAGTGCGGAGAAATTCCGCGGCATGGTCCAAAGCCGCAGCATCAACATTTTTCAGCAAGCCGGACCCGGCACAACGCCAGATCCGGTCGCGCAAATTGCCGTTTTTTTCCGCGATCCCGTGTTTTATCAAGAGATAGCTGGACAGAAAATCAATGTCGTAGATTCCGCCTGGAGAGGTCTTGAAACTTTTCCCCGGAGCTTCCGCAACGTCGAGCTTGGCACGCATCTCGATCACAGACTGCAGGAAACCAGGCTCTGCGGCAAAGCGCTGGAAGAGGATTCTAGCTGCTGCCATCGCGCGCTCAGCTAGGTCTCTGGAACCGGCGACAAAACGAAGTTTCGAATAGCTCAAGGCCTCCCAGGGATGCGCCTCCCGCTGACTGTAGTCCGAAAACTGAGCGGGGGTAACCAGCAGTTCCCCCTCGTTGCCTCGCGGACGCAGCCTTGTATCCACGGGAAATACGGTGCCATCACGCGTGTAGGCTGCCAGAGTCTGCATGATCCGCTCCACCGCTTTGCCTTGTTCCTGATGGTCGGAACCCTCATCGCAGACAAACAGCAAGTCGGCATCCGAAAGAACGTCAAATTCCCCGCTGCCCAGCCGCCCGAGAGCCAGGACAGCAAGGCCTGCGGGCTTGCCGGCGATTCCAAACGCTGCCTCTATCGCTTCCTCTGCGATGGACGTCGCAGCCGCCAATGACTCATACACCCCCCGCAATTCCGTGAGGTCCCTGGCGCCCACGGCAAAGATACGGTGCCGAAAACGACGGCGAAGCAGCGCCAATTTTTCTGCGTAGGAGGATGAGGAATCCTGCAAGTAGGAAAAGATCGGGTCGCCCGCGGGCCGCGCATGCCCCAACGCCGGAGCAAATAGATAGCCGCTGCCCACCGGGGGCGAACCCTCGGCGATACCCGCCAGCGAACCGATTTCTTCGGGGTGCTGTATCAGAATTCCGCTGAGATATTCGCTGGCGAAAAGTTTCATCGCGCGCGGAATCATCTCTGAGTGCTCCAGAACCGCT
>JAFAWN010000402.1 GCA_019241735.1 Terriglobales bacterium | reverse complement strand
GGCTTGCTAATGCGGAGTTTCAGCCATCCTCGCAATCCGGCAATAATGCCGAGTTACTCAAGACCTTCAACGACACCTTGTGGAGCGATCTGGAGAATGCCGGAATCTTCGATCTGGTCTCGAAGAGTTTTTATCCCCTCGGCGGCGTGGGCAGCCCCGCCGCCGTTAAGTTTGCCCAATGGAGCGGTGCGCCGGTCAGCGCTTCTATGCTCGCGTTCGGGAATCTAGGTGTCAGCGGCAACGGGGTGACGGTGCAGGGCTGGCTGTACGACGTCAACAACATTACCGCTCCCCAGGTTTTGGGCAAACAATATCAGGACACCGCCACCGCAAACGCGGTCAGGACGATCGCGCACAAATTCGCCGACGAGATCATATTCCGCCTTGGTGGCGGAGTTCCGGGCATTGCCGAAAGCAAGATTTATTTTGTCAGCAGCCGCACCGGCCACAAGGAAATCTGGGCAATGGACTACGACGGCGCTAATCAACATGCGGTCACGCATTTGGGATCCATTTCACTTTCCCCAAGGATTTCACCGGATGGTTCGCGCGTAGCTTTCAGTTCCCTCACCCGCAGCGGCTGGGAAATTATGATGTTTTCCCTCGAACTGAACCGCGTCGTGGCCTTTCCTAGATTTGGCGGCACCAATCTTTCGCCCGCATGGTCCGCTGATGGCACCAAGCTGGCTTTTTCTTCCTCCCGCGGTGGCGCTTCTGAAATTTATGTGAGCGATGCCTCCGGTGCAAACGTCAAGCGCATTACATCCTCTCGGGGGCCGGACGTCTCGCCTGTATGGAATCGCAAGACCGGCGCGCAAATTGCCTGGGTCAGCGGCCGCACTGGCCTGCCGCAGATCTACACCATGGAATCCGATGGCACCAACGTTCAGCGGCTCACCGACGAGGGGTATGCAGTATCACCCGCGTGGTCGCCCAATGGACAGTTTCTCGCGTTCTCCTGGATTCGCCACTACGGCCCCGGCGCTCCCGGCGGCGCGGATATTTACATCATGGATGTCGCCAGTAAGCAATGGGTGCAACTAACGCATGCCGGAGGGCGTAATGATTTTCCTTCCTGGTCGCCTGATGGCCGGCATATCGTTTTCCAGTCCACTCGGTCGGGAAGCGAGCAGCTGTGGACCATGCTGGCCGACGGCACCCAGCAGAAGCAGTTAACGACTTCAGGAGCGAATATGCAGCCGAATTGGAGTTGGCAGTAGAATTTCAACTTCCTGACAAGTTTTGTTACATTCATCTGTCCCAGAGAAGCTTGATGCGCGATGCGCTTGGATCCGAACCTCGGTGTAAGCCGCGCGCGATGAAGCGATGAAGCATGGAGGAGAAAGTGACGCTGCAAAGATTTAAATCCATCACCCAGTTGTCTGCGTTGAGCACAATTCTGTTCCTCGGCGCTTGCCACAAGAAACCCGCTCCGCCACCACCACCCCCACCACCACCCCCGACCGCGCCTACTGCATCGTTAAGCGCCAACCCGACGACGGTTGAAAAGGGACAATCCACCACCCTCACCTGGCAAACCACGAACGCTACTGACGTCAGCATCGACGGCATTGGCCCTGTACAGCCAAATGGTTCGCAGCAGGCGACGCCGCAAGATTCAACCACGTATCAGTTGACCGCGAAAGGACCCGGGGGCACTCAAGAAGCCACTGCCAGGGTCACCGTAACTGCGCCTTCTGCGGCAACAACCGGCACCTCTGCCCCCGCCGGTGAAGAGGAGCTGTTTTCCACCAGCGTGAAGGACATCTACTTCGAATACGACAAGGGCGATATTCGCCCCGACCAGCAGTCGGCTGTGCAGTCCGATATTGATTTCTTGCGGCAACATCCGTCCATTCGGTTCACCATCGAGGGGCACTGCGATGAGCGTGGATCCACTGAGTACAACCTGGCCTTGGGAGATACCCGCGCCAGTTCGGTCAAGACTGCGCTGGTACAAGGCGGAATAAGCGCTGAAAATATAAAGACCATCAGCTACGGTAAAGAAAAGCCGTTCTGTTCCGAATCGACGGAGCAGTGCTGGCAACAGAACCGTCGCGCCCACTTCGTTTACCAGCGATAGTACTTGCGCATCCGGCGGCGAGGAACCTGTAACAGCAACCATCAGGTTCCTCTGCCCTTATTTTCCTGAGATAATTTCCGTACATCATCGCATCGCACGGAAGGTGGCATGAAAATTCCTCGTTTTTCCATCCTCTTTATCTTATGTGTAACTCTCGGCATGTCCACGGCGCCTGCATGGGGCGTAAGCAAAGAGACCATCCAGCTCCAGACTGAAGTGAAGGCACTTCAGGACCAGATGTCGCGCATGCAGCAATCGTTTGATGAGCGCATGGGCGTGATGAAGAATCTGCTGGACCAAAACACAGACAGCATTAACAAGGTCGCCGCCGCTATCGTCAACATGCAAACCATCGTTCAGAAACAACAGGCAGAAAGCGGCGGGCACGTGGACCAGCTCTCCGGCCAGATCCAGTCATTGAATGACAGCCTCGATGAGCTGAAGGTGCGCCTAGCCAAGGTCAGTAAACAACTGGAGGATATGCAGGCGGCGCAGCAGAACGTTACCACGCAGGCGGCAACACCCGGAATCCAATCGCCGCAAGTTCAGGCCCCATCCCCTGATGTGCTCTACAACAACGCATTGCGCGACTACAATGCCGCCAAGAATGACATCGCGGTGCAGGAATTTTCTGACTACATCAAGTATTACCCAACCACCGACCTCGCCGGCAATTCCTACTTCTATCTGGCGGAAATTGAATACCGCCAGGGAAATTTCAAGGGTGCCATCGCGGACTACGATCAGGTACTGCAAAACTTTCCCAGTGGAAACAAGGCTGCTGCCGCGCAGTTAAAGAAAGGCTTCGCGCTGCTGGAAACCGGGCAAAAAGATCAAGGCATCTCTGAGTTGCGTCACCTGATTCAGCGCTATCCGCGGACCAATGAGGCGGTGCAGGCCCGCGAGCGGTTGCACAAACTTGGGGTTGCCGCCACCACGGCGCGGCGGTAAGGTTAGACAGACTTATTTGACGGCGCGGCTGTGAACTAACTTCAGACAGTCGGCCTGCATGATCTGCTGTATCCGGTTGCGCGCGTGCATGGACCAGTCTCCGCTGGTATCGAGCTTCACATAAGCGCGCCAGTGGCGTAGCGCCTTGCGCGGTTCCTTCACCTTCTCGTAAGCAAGCGCCAGATTGTAGTGCGCATCCGCGTAGGTAGGAGCCAGTTGCAGTGCGGTATTGTAGATCCTGATAGCCTCGGTGACTCTCCCGGTTTCATCCAGCACATTCCCCAGGTCGAAATATGCCAAAGCGTAACGCGGATCCACGCTGATGGCGCGGCGGTAATGGTCTTCGGCTAATCCAAATTCCTGCTGGTTATAGTAAAGCGTTCCGAGATTGATGTGTGCAGCCGCGTGGTCCGGATCCAGTTGCAGGACCTGTTTATAAGTAGCAATCGCTTCTGGATGTGTGCCCGGGTCTTCTTCCAGGGCAATTCCGCGGGCGAAAAGCTCGGCAACGTCCGCAGCAGGCTGCTTCTGTTTCGGCTGTGCGACCGGCTTGGGAGCGTTGATCACAACTTCCGGCTCGTTCGAAAAATCAAACAGGAACTGCCCCGCAATCGGTTCCAGGACTTTGCCGTGATGCCGGAACGCGACCCGATGCCCGGCCGTGAATGCTCCTGCTTCCAGCAGCGGATTCGCCATGCCTGCCACCCGCTGCTGCATGGCCGTCAGCGATTGCCGGATGACCGTTGGTCGCACCTTCTGCGTGCACAGGTCGCGAATTTTCTTGATTTGTATCAGGTGAAAAAAAGAATAAGTTTCCGCCGCCTCGACGAGCCCCGCCTTCTCCCACGCAGCCAGTTGGCGCGGCGTGAGACGAAGAATTCGCAGCAGATCTGTTCGGCAATACACGGTTGTGGATGCAGCTCTGCGTTAATTATGCGGAAGCCGGTGTACGCATTCAACAAAAAATTAATCTTCCAGGAATCATAGTAGATAACTGCCACAATCCCTGTGGAAAAAGCGGCCTTCCCAACTTGAATCCCACCGGCGGCGGGGTGAGCGCCGACGCTTCAGCCGTCGAGGAATCTATATCCAGTCCGCTTGTAACATTCCCTTCATGCAATGGCGGTATCATTGGGTGCTTGTAACATTCCTCGGTCAAAACCTTCATGAGTCCACGGCGTCGTCCTCAAGATCTGGAGTCCACCAAACATTTAAGTGGCATGGTGCTTCAGGGATGCCTCGTGGCCAAGGACGCGGCATTTAATCTCCGCGACTTCCTCGAAACCTCTTCGCCCCTGGCTTTCCTGGCGGTCAAAGACTGCGAAAAAGAACTGGACCGCATGGAGCGCACGATCGATGAAACAATCACCGGGGCCATCACCGGCGTCAGCGAAGTCGAAGCCCGCGAGTTGCTCGCCTGCCTTAAGTTCATCATCGACCTTGAGCGCATTGGCGATCTTGCCTGGTCGATCGCGCAACGCTTGCACCGCCTGACATCGAAACTTCTGCGGGACGACAGCCGGGACCTGATCGGCATGGCTGAAATCCTGGAAAAGATGCTGGAAGCCGTGTATGACGGATTTCTGCGGCGGGATCTCCAATCGGCCGCCTGGGTGCGCCAAACCGATTCCGACATGGACCAGGCTTGCAGCATGATGTTTCGCCGCCATCTCGAAAGCGGCGACCGGCGGCGGCGCGACTACAGCACCAGCCTGCTGCTGATGGCGCAAGCCATGGAGCGCGCCGGCGACCACGCCAAGAACCTGGGAGAAGAGCTGGTGCATCTGGTCGAGGGACGCAGCGTCCGGCACGAACCCAAGCGTCCCGGACCTAAGAGAAGAAGTCGGCAGAGTATGCCGGCCGCTCTGCCTCAGCCCGGCGACGGCAGAGACAGCGCAAAGCAGCCTGCACCGGGTCGCCCGGCGGCTGGCGTTCGCCGCGACTCGGGGCGGAGAAGATTGACTCGCATGGGGTCCGACGGCGCCGAACCAGAAGATGGAGCCGACGATCGGGCTTGAACCGATGACCTGCTGATTACGAATCAGCTGCTCTACCAACTGAGCTACGTCGGCTTTAAGAAACTTTGTCGATAAGCCAGTTTACCAATCCAGCGCCCAATATCAATTCCGCAAGCTGGGATAAACACGGCACTACGGAGCATAGCGCTCAGAAATTAAATCCTGTTTAAAGCTAGGAATCGGACGGACGGTTAGAAAAAGCCAGCGACAAGAGCGCTTTCTGCTCAAGCTCGTGGGCCTTCCCGGATCCGGTGGCCGGGCTGGCGGCCGCCGAGCGTTTCACCGAGAGCACGGAACGGTCCCCCGCGATCCGCCGCAGCCGCGGAAGTATATAGGAGAGCGCTCCCATGTTCGCCGGCTCTTCCTGCACCCAGACAATCTCCCGCGCGCCGGCGTGACGTTCCAATTCCGCGGTCAACTCCGCCTCCGGGAATGGATAAAGCTGGTCCAAGAAGACGATTGCCGTCGAATTCGCTTTCCGCTTCTTTCGTTCCGCGTGTAGCTCATGGCCAATTTTCCCACTGCAAAGCAGAATACGTTGCGCGTCAACGGTTTCTCTGTCAGCCCGCACATTCATAAAACGCTCACTGGTAAATTCTTCAATCGCGGACGACGCGTCTGGATGCCGCAGCATGCTCTTGGGGGTAAAAACTACCAGCGGTTTTCGCCACTGCCGTAACGCCTGACGACGCAACAGATGAAAGTACTGTGCTGCGGTGGAAGGCTGGCAAATCTGGAAATTGTCCCGGGCCGCCAGTTGCAGAAAGCGCTCCAGACGCGCGCTGGAGTGCTCCGGCCCCTGGCCTTCGTAGCCATGCGGCAGCAGCAGCACAACGCCGGACAGCAATCCCCATTTATCTTCCCCGGCACTGATGAATTGGTCGATCACCGCCTGGGCAACGTT
>JAFAWN010000280.1 GCA_019241735.1 Terriglobales bacterium | reverse complement strand
GGCATGCCCTCTTTCAGGAACCGCATCCCTGAATATCAGGCTTGGGAAATCGCCGCGTATGTCCGGTCGATGGCAGGTTTGCTGCCGAAGGGCGTGTCTCCAAACCGCACTGACCAGATGAATGTAAAGCCGGCTGAGTCGTCCACGTCAAAACAGGTGCCGACCGGGATTACGGGAGTGCCGGAGCAACCCAAGTGAACGTCGTTGGGAATTCTGCTTTACACATGTTGTTGGCGCAAGCTGCAGTACTCCATCTCGATCGTCACAGCATCCTGCATCCCGCCGCGCCCCAGGCTGGTCACATTGAGTGGTTGTACTGGTTCATCTTCTGGATCCTATTAGCGGTCTTTGTCCTGATGATCGGCGCTTTCAGTCGCGCCGCGGGTAAGACCCGGGTTGCCGTCAGCCATCCGCTTCCCGTGATGGAAAAAGATGAAATAGCAGACCGGAGGGCCGGCTGGGGAGTTGGGCTAGCGACCGGTATCACGGTTATTACATTATTCGTCGTTCTTGTTTTTAGCGTGATAACCGGCAAGCGTGTTGAAGGACTGACGTCCAAGGACCCGGTCACCATCCAGATCACCGGCCATCAGTGGTGGTGGGAAGTCACCTATCCAAACCCGCAGGCGGACCAGACAGTTACCACGGCAAATGAAATTCATGTGCCGGTTGGCACGCCAGTTGTCGTTCTGACCAGTTCGAAGGATGTGATCCACAGTTTTTGGGCGCCAAACATTACCGGCAAGCGCGACTTGCTGCCCGGATATTCTTCTGCTTTTTGGTTCGAGATCGAAAAACCCGGAATCTATCACGGCCAATGCGCCGAGTTTTGCGGGTTGCAACATGCGCATATGGGCTTTTCAATCGTGGCCGAACCCGTCGACGAGTTTAAAGCGTGGGAACAGCAGCAGCTTAAGATCGCGGCTGAGCCGTCAACGTCGGAAGCGGTTCGTGGACGCGAAGTTTTTCTTACTCACGCCTGCCTGATGTGCCACACGATTCGCGGCACCGACGCGGGGTCGCGATTAGGCCCCGACCTGACTCATGTGGCCAGCCGCAACATGATTGCCGCTGAGACTCTGCCGAATACGGCAGGAGCGCTCGCGGGATGGATCGTCGATCCTCAGCGCATTAAGCCGGGAACTGCAATGTCGCCGAACCCGCTTGCCCCGGACGATCTTCAGGCGGTGGTTGCCTATCTACAGTCTCTTCATTGAGGAGCAAGACTTGGCAGTGGCAGAACCCATCCTCGGGAACGATCAAGACACAGGGCAATCGGTACTCGCTCACCGTCTTGCCCGCACCTGGCGTCAGCCACGCGGTCTTTGGGGGTGGTTCTCTAACACCCACCACACCGATATCGGTATCCGGTTCATGGTGACCGCCTTCATCTTTTTATTACTGGGTGGGATCCTCGCAGTATTGATCCGGCTACAGTTGGTCCGGCCAGAGAACTCTCTTATCGGTCCTGATCTCTACAACCAGGTCTTTACCATGCACGGCAGCACAATGATTTTCCTGTTTGCCGTGCCCATGATGTTTCAGGGCTTTGGCGTGTACGTCGTGCCTTTGATGTGTGGGGCGCGGAACATCGCTTTCCCCCGTCTGAATGCCTTCAGCTATTACCTTTACGTCGGGGGGGCGCTGGTCCTCTGGGGCGGATTCTTAACAAACACCGGCCCGGATGTAGGCTGGTTCGCTTACGTGCCGCTTTCCGGTCCTGCCTATTCACCTGGCCACCGGGCCGATATCTGGTCCCAGATGATTACGTTCACCGAAGTCTCGGCCTTGGGTGTCGCCATCTGCATCGCCACTACGATCTTGCGGTATCGCGCTCCGGGAATGACGCTCAATCGCATGCCTATCCTGCTCTGGGAAAAACTCGTGATCTCGCTCGCCGTAATATTTGCGATGCCTGCGGTGATGATAGCGAGCGGCCTCCTGTTGCTGGACCGCCTGGTGGGTACGCACTTTTTCAATCCTGCCGAAGGCGGAGACGTTCTCCTTTACCAGCATTTGTTCTGGTTCTTCGGTCACCCGGAGGTTTACATCATTTTCCTTCCCGGCGCAGCCATTGTGTCCACTGTAGTCGAGTGTTTCTCGCGCCGGCGCATCTTCGGCTATACGCCGATTGTGGTCTCCGTCGTAGCCACGGGTTTTCTTGGCTTCAGCGTGTGGGTTCACCACATGTTTGCCACCGGTTTACCTCAGTTGAGCGAAAGCTTTTTTACTGCGGCCAGCCTGATGATTGTGATTCCGACTGGCGTCCAGTTTTTCTGTTGGGTCGCAACGATATGGCACGGGCGGCTGCAGCTTCGACTACCCATGCTCTGGTGTTTTGGGTTTTTCTTTGTTTTTCTGATCGGCGGCCTATCGGGCGTGATGCTTGCGTCGGTCCCCGTAGATTTGCAGGTCCACGACACCTACTTTGTAGTTGCTCACTTTCACTATGTCTTGATTGGCGGCGCACTTTTCCCCATGTTTGCGGGAATTTACTTCTGGTTCCCGAAGATGACGGGACGCATCGCCGACACAACCCTGGGAAAATGGCACTTCTGGCTCTTTTTCATCGGATTCAACATCACCTTTTTTACGCTGCATTTTCTGGGATTGCACGGAATGCCCCGGCGTGTTTACACCTACGGTCCGGACATGCACTGGCACGGACTGAACGCCGTCGCTTCGAGCGGCGTCGTTTTCATGACTGCCGGCCTGCTTGTCTTCCTGGTGAACGTTTTCCGCAGCCTGCGAACCGGCGAAACCGCGGGGAACAATCCCTGGGGTGATGCAGGGCTAGAGTGGTCAATGTCGTCTCCGCCTCCGCCCTATAATTTTCTTCATGTTCCGACCGTCGGTGGCCGTGATCCTCTGTGGGATGATCCACCGGACCAACCGGTCGTGGTGGGGCTCCGCGACGACATCCGGGAAACGCTGGTGACTCACAGTCTGGATGCGGATCCACAACACAAAGATGAGGATCCCGGTCCCAGCATCTGGCCGTTTTTGGCTTCGGTTGCAGTTTCAGCTGCATTCGTGGGCTCGATCTTTACTCCGTGGGCAGTTCCCATCGGAGCGCCGCTCGTCATAGTCACGCTTGTCGGATGGCTCTGGCCGCACGGCCCATCTCCCACCCCAAGGCCAGCTGAAGAGGTATGACTTCAATGAATGCACCCGTGCGAAGACGCTTGACCCTGGACGTTTCGGACTTACCAGGCGTCGCGTTTGGCCACCGCAATACGACATGGCTCGCAAACGTGTTCTTCATGGTAATCGAGGCCATGATGTTCGCCCTGATGTTCGCGACTTACTTTTATTTGCGAACACGCTCTACTGACTGGCCGCCCGGCCACTTGCCGCCGGCGTTGCAGTATGGCATGGCCAATGCGGTGATTTTTCTTGTGAGCGTGGTCCCCGCCTGGACAGTAAGGAAGCGGGCTCCGGAAGGCGACCGCCGCGCCGTCAAGAATGGCCTGCTTGTCCTGACAGCATTTGCGGTAGCGGCAACAATTCTTCGCATCTTCGAATTCAGCACCCTAAATTGTCGATGGAGTGACGACGCCTATTCATCGACGGTATGGGTCCTGATTGGAATGCATTCAGGACATCTGGTAACGGAGTTGATCGAAACCGTGGTCCTGCTTGCTATTTCGTTCACTCCCAAGATGGAGGGAACTCGCCTCGCGGATGCAGCGATCAATTCCGATTATTGGTATTTCGTTGTTATTACGGGCTTGATTGTTGATGGGCTGATCTACGGTACGACCCGGTTTTTATAGAGAGAGCAATGGCGCGTTCAAAACATCAGACCCACGATGGCAAAACTCCGACGGGATTGTCGTGGAGTCTAATTGCAGGGTTTGCCGCCTGGGCCATGGATCTGGGTCTCAGCTATATGCTCGAAAAACACAGTTGCTATAGCGGCCACCACTACATTCTCCACGTAATTAGCATGGTGTGCTTTGTCATCGCTCTAAGCGGTTTCGGAACCGGGTGGATGGAGTTTCAACGCTTCCCGGCGTCCGCGTCGGAAGAAGGCGGAAGTTATTTTGATCGCGTGCACTTCCAGGCGCTTCTCGGAATGGCATTCAGCCTGTCCTTCGCTGTTGTGATCGTTGCCGGCGCGGTGCCGCGCTGGATTCTTGGTCCGTGTGAATAGGATGTCAGTGAAACGCAGCCCAATCGCAGTCATAGGAATATTGGCGGTCTTGACAGCGGCACCAGCCTGGTCGCAGACGGGAACGAGCGGTGTGCTGTTGACTCACTGGACCTGGCCTCCTTTCATTTGCGTCCCACTTCTGCTGACTGCGGTGCTCTACGGCATTGGCACGACGAGAATGATGCGGAGGACCACTCACCGCCGACCATTCTTTTGGCAGATACTCTGGTTTACTCTGGGCTGGCTTTCCCTGGTCATTGCGCTCGATTCTCCCCTGCACGAAATCGGCGAGCAGCTTTTTTGGGTGCACATGACACAGCACGAGATTCTGATGCTGGTGTCCGCTCCGCTGCTTGTGCTGGGGCGGCCTATGATTGCGTTTCTCTGGGTCCTCCCGCGGTCATGGCGTCACCGGACCGCGAATTTGGTCCGCGCTACCGTCTGCAAAAAAGTTTGGAGCGCAGTTTCGACTCCAGTCTCGGCGTGGTTATTGTCAGCAGCAGCATTGTGGATATGGCACATTCCCCGGGTATTCGACCAAACTCTGCGCAGTGACTGGATTCATGCGGTGCAACACACATCTTTTTTAGTGACAGCACTTATTTTTTGGTGGCCGCTGGCGAATCGCATATCAACGGTCGGCTATGGCGGGGGGCTGGCGTATGTGTTTACCACAATTCTTCATACCAGCGTCCTCGGCGCGCTGCTGACGTTTGCTCCCACACCTTGGTATTCGTCGTATATAACCACTGCTCCTGCCTGGGGCCTGACCGCTCTTGAGGACCAGCAATTAGGTGGGTTGATCATGTGGATTCCGGCAGGAACCCTGCTTCTGATCGTTGCTCTTGTGCTGCTCGTGAAATGGATGAACGAATCGCAGACTCGATGGCAGTACACGCGCATGGCGGAACTTGGCCCTCCGTCCGGAGGTGCCGAATGAAATCGATTCTGCTCCTGTTCTCCATTTTTCTTCTCTCGATGTTGATTGCCTGTAATCGCCCCAGCCGTAAGGAGGTGCAACGGGCAGCGACTCTGACCGGCGGCGGGGATGCCCGCTCCGGGCGAAACGAGATTCGTAAGTATGGATGCAATACTTGCCATGAGATTTCCGGCGTACCCGGGGCGCGGGGCTTGATCGGACCACGGCTCGACGGCATTGGCCAGCGCTATTATGTGGCTGGCGAACTTCCCAACACTCCTGACAATCTGATGTTGTGGATTCAGCATCCGCGGCAGGTCGAGCCTCATACCGCGATGCCGGAAATGGGAGTCAACGAGCAGGATAGTCGCGACATTGCGGCTTATCTGTATACCTTAAGGTGAACTAGAACAGGAGAATCCTATGCGGTTGAGAATGTCATCGTGGCTTGTTTCTATTTTCATATGTTCGGTTCTCTCCCTTGCTCAAAACCCGCAAGATTGCTCGAAGGTCCCCGACTATAACAAGCTCAAGGCGGCGTTAACCAGCGCTGTTAAAGAAGGCAAAGGGGCGAATGGAGGGCTGGGGAATCAGGAATGGGGGGCGGTCGTGAATCGCGATGGGGTAGTTTGGGCCGTGGTTTTTACCGGCCCGATCAGGGGGGCTGAGTGGCCTGGGAGCCGGTTGATCTCGGCAGAAAAGGCGCATACAGCAAATGCCTTCAGCACCGATAACTTTGCCCTGTCCAGTGGCAACATCTATTCTGCTGCGCAGCCTGGCAATTCTCTGTACAGCATTATCAGCGGCCCCAATCCAAATACCGCCTTTGCCGGTGATCCGCAAAAGTTTGGCCAGCCCGATGACCCGCTGGTGGGAAAGCCCATTGGAGGCGTCATTGTTTTCGGTGGGGGACTACCCTTGTACGACAAGAGTGGAAAAATTGTGGGCGGCTTGGGGGTTAGCGGGGACAGCTCCTGTGCCGACCATGTGATTGCCTGGAAGACCCGTCAGAATTTAGGACTGAATGCCGTGCCCATGGGGGTCGCTCCCGGGCCAAGTGACAATCTTATTTTCGATATTCAGAACGGGGTCAGCAGCAGCGGTTTCGGGCACCCGGCATGTAAGGGGGGCAATCCGAGCGAGGAGATTATCAACAAGTTAACTCAAACACACCCCACCGGCCCTCACCGCTAGCGAATGAACACACGGCAATCGATGCACGCTGAAACGGACGAACGCTATGCAAGCTGTCCTGCAAACGCCGGTCGAAAACTGAAAACAAGCTGCTGACTTTTAGAGTCCGCATTCGTCTACTGTTTAAGCGCAAGTGACCATCCCCGTGGAATTTCGAACGCTGACCCCATGTGGGTGAACTAGATGGCTCCGTTGCGATCTGAATTTGATCGAATCATATTTGACAGTGGATTGGTGCGCGTTGGGGCCTTTCGCTGTGAGCCGGCGCATCCGTCTTTTCACGATACAGGCCCTGCGGAAAATTATTGTTTCGTATTCCCACGGACAGCAGTTGAGATTCAGCATGAGCACGAGCCGGCATTCGTTGCCGACCCAAATGTCGTAACTTTCTATAATGCCGGCCAAAGCTATGGGCGAAACGCAATCAGTACTGAGGGAGACTATTGCGATTGGTTTGGC
>JAFAWN010000047.1 GCA_019241735.1 Terriglobales bacterium | reverse complement strand
CTCTAGAGGGCAAGCGGGATGAGGCCTTCGTACACCTGCGGACTTACGCGGAGACTTTTAGTTCCGTCGAGGATATCGAGCAGCTGGAAAAGGACGCAAATTATCAATTTCTGCGTGCAGATCCGCGCTTCGACGCTACGTTGGCCGCCGCACGCCAGCGCATCGCCGCGGCGAAGATGCAACCGGCGAGTAGATAGACGGGCGGTTGCGCAGGACCCGGTCTTTACCCTCAGATCTCTCCATCAGACCACTACCCTCAGAGCACTGGCAACTTCACTTCGGAGTCTGACCTCTACGGCGAGGGCTGCCGTTTTGCAAAATTCAATCTACCATCGCTCAAATGTACCTTTCGGCCAGCATTTCGGCGGCGCTTTCATCTAGTTGTTCAGCGCGCCGCAGTTCTTCAAAGCGCGCCAACAGATCGTCGGGGCGAAGCCGGCGTTTTTCGGCGCCGTGAAAATCGTGGATGATCTGTCCCCGGTGCATCATGATAAGACGGTCTCCCAGATTCGCCGCCTGATGCATCGAGTGCGTAACCATCAGGGTTGTGAGCTTGTCGCGCGCAATCACATGCTCGGTCAATGCGATGACCAGGTCCGCGCTTTTGGGGTCGAGGGCCGCAGTGTGTTCGTCAAGAAGCAGCAGTTCGGGACGCAGCCAGGTTGCCATTAGCAGCGTGAGCGCTTGCCGCTGACCTCCAGAGAGACTTCCGATCGCATTCTCGAGTCGGTCTTCCAAGCCCATATTCAGCCGGCTGACTTCATCGCGCATCCGTTCCAGCAGCGACTCGTTCAATCCCCAGCCCAGGCCACGGCGCAGCCCACGGCGTGCCGAAAGGCTGATATTTTCTTGAATCGTGAGACTGGGAGATGAGCCGCTGAACGGATTTTGGAATACGCGTCCAATCAACGAGGCGCGTGCATGCTCCGGCCATCGCGTGACGTCGCGCCCGGCGAGACGGATGTTTCCTTCATCCACAAAAAACGTTCCGGCAACCGCGTTCAGCAGGGTGGATTTTCCCGAGCCATTAGTCCCAATGATGATTACCCACGAGCCCGCCGCGAGCTGCAAGTCTACGCCGCGCAGGGAACGCACCTCGTTTGGCGTTCCCGGATGGAACGTCTTTGAGACCGCCTGCACTTCAAGCATGCGCGCTCCGCAGCCGCTTTTTGCGCAGGAATTGCGGCACAATGAGGGCGCAGAAGACGAACGCTGCTGTGATCAGCTTCAAGTCGTTCGGGCTGAGACCCCAGCGGAGCGCCACAGCGACCAGCAAGCGGAATAGCACCGAACCCATGACCGCACCGATTATGGTGAAGCCCAGCTGGTTCGTCCCCACCAGTGCTTCTCCAATGATGACGCTGGCCAGCCCCCAGACCACCATGCCGATTCCCATGCCAACGTCCGCGAAGCCTTGATATTGCGCTAATAATGCGCCTGATAGGGCCACCAGCCCATTTGAAATTGCAAGTCCGAATACGATCATGTTCGCATCGTTAACCCCCAATGCGCGAATCATTTGTGAATTGTCACCCGTGGCCCGCATGGCCATGCCCAGGTTAGTGCGGAAAAACCAATATAGTAATGAACCCGTAAATACGACTGCCAGCAGAATGGCGATTAAAACCGATGCATCGCGCACGCTAACTTCCCACCCCGCGAGATTGAAACTGGTCGCTCCGTGCGCGAGTTTTAATCCGACGTGTTCTGACTGCGTCACCACCGTAGTGACGGACAACAGTGGGACGTTGCTCTTGCCCATAACATGCAGATTGATGGAATAGAGCGCGGTCATCACAAGAATTCCGGATAGCAATGCGTTGATCTTGAAGCGGGTATGAAGCAAGCCCGTACAAGCCCCGGCGAGCATCCCCGCGAGAAAACCCGCCACGCACGCCACCCACGGACTCAACCCCCGGGCGAGCAGCGTTGCTGCGACCGATGCGCCGAGCGTGATCGATCCGTCCGCGGTGATATCCGGAAACGCAAAAACCCGGAAGCTGATAAATACGCCCATCGCCAGCAGCGACAGGATGAATCCTATTGTGAACGTGCCAATCAGCAGGCTCATTTCGTTTATTTGAACTCAGACAATTCGCCAATCCAGCACGCGCCTCTAACGAACTCGCTCTGCTGTGGACCAGCGGCGTCGCGAACGTCGCTCAGCAAGTGGAGCACTCCTTGCAAAGTCTCCGTCTCAAATAATGTTGTAACCGCCGCGTGCAGGTCGATGGTCCCTTTGGTGAGAGGGCGATAAGAAAACGCCGCGGCGTGGAAATGTCCCTGAGGCCATTGTTTGGCTCCCACCGGCCGGAGCAGCGTAGCCAATGGCGGACATTCACAGGCGGTCGCGACGCCTGCGACCAGGGCCAGCGATCGCGAGTAAAGCCGTTCCGTCGAAAACGATAACCAGGACCGAACTTCGGGATACTTGAACGGAGCTCCCGTCAAGCCGGCGGCTGCCGCGGGGGAACGGCGCAGCGAAGCCCCGACCAATCCGGCCGATTCCGCTACCACGACCATTCCTATCCCGGGAGCGCCGGAAATTTCCAACGCCGTACGCACTAATTCTGTGAGTGAAATGGGGTCGGCGACGCTGGTCACCTCGAATTGCAGCACGCGGCTGAACGCGCCCTCAAAGCGCAGGCCATATAGGATATTTACTTCCGGCACCAAATCGCCGGTTGGCACCATGAAATCCGGCACGTTGGTCCCATCCGTGGGCAGATAAGCTGCAGAGCCGCCCACCGCCAGAAATTCCCCAAACCGTGCCTGTGAATCCTCGAAGTTATCGCCGAAAGCTCCGAGACCAAAGCCTACCGTGGATGGAGGAAACGCCATCATCCGGCAATCTGCAGGCCCGAAACGGCAGCCGTTCAGCAACCCTGGATCGCCGATCTGCTGGTACACCAACGCCCCCCCATCGGCACATTCCACCACTTCAAACGATGCGGCTTCGGAAGAAAAACGCCGCGCTTCACTCTTTCGTAGCGGAGCCACAGTCGCGGCCCTCTCGAAAAGCAAGACGGTGGAAAGATGGCAGAGATCCAATACCTGCTTTACCCGTGACGAGGGGCTGGTAACTACGAAACTTCCGCCTATGCTTTTTAGCTGGGTATGAAACCAGCAAGCCAACCCCGGCAGAACTTAGAAAACCTATTTCAGATAGATTCAGCTGGATTCCGTGTGCACCTCCGCGGATGACCTCCTCCAGGTTGCGGCGCAAGTGTTCGGTCCAGTAATTGTCGAGGCGGCCCCTCACTTTGACTTCGAGTACATCGCCGAGTTGTTGGGTCACGATCTCCATGTGTTTAGGGATGTAAGCGCTGCAACAACTCCGGAGGAATAGTGAGGCCCATCTCCGCCGCGTTGGCGCGATTGATCTCCAATTCCTCAACCGCCACTTCTTCGAACGGCAGGTCTTTAGGGTCCTTCCCCAGCAACACCCGGCCCGCCAATTTCCCGGCCACCAATGAGGAATATTGCATACCCACGCCAAGACACGCCAAGCCACCACGAGGCAGGGCGGGGCAGATATCGGTGACCAGCGGCAAGTGCGCATCCCGCGCGCCTTTTACAGCGCCTTCATATCCCTGAAAGACAGTGTTGTCGGCCGGCGCCCAAACCGCCTGGATACCTCGTCCAGCCAAAATCTGCACCGCTTGCAGAACCTCACTGGAACCGGCAATGGCGACCTGTTCCAGCCTGACGCCGTGGTTCCGGAATATTTCACTGGCTACCATTTGCTCCTTCGCCGAATTTGCCTCTGCCGGGTTATACATGGTCCCAACTGCGCGCAGTCCTGGGACCAGTTTCTGCATCATCTCCAAAACGTGGTTTACGGGCGGAAAGCTGCCGACGCCGGTAACGAAAGGCAAGTGGTCGGCGCGGCTCTTCCCTGCTCCCGCCGCGATGGGATCGCTCACGCAAGTAAAAACCACCGGCTTGTGCTTCACGCTGCTGCATGCTCCCGAAAGGCAGGGGGTGGAAATAGTCATGATGAGGTCAACATCGGAACTGTCGTAGTTCTGAAGAATCGCAGGAATGTTGATCATCTCTCCCTGGGCA
>JAFAWN010000313.1 GCA_019241735.1 Terriglobales bacterium | reverse complement strand
AATCAGGGTAAGCCGCCCATCGCGGCCACTGCCAAGCCCGGTGATTTCAGATCTGGCGTCGTTCCGGCCAAACAGGCAGGCGGCGCATACAAGGCGCCTCCACCAGATGCTCGCCGCAATGGCGGACGGCCCGGAGGCGCGTCGCCGGAAAACGGCGCTCGGCCTGGAAACGAAAATCGCCCTGGAAACAATGCCGAGGCACGTCACAATACATACAACCACGCCACCGATTTGCAGCCCCACAGTTACTCGCCGCCCAATACCGGCAACGCGGGAAACGATAGAAAGCTTCAGCAGCAACAGGATAAGCTGGCTGCGAGGCAAGCACAGGAGCATCAGAAACTTCAGCAGCAACAGGAGAAAGAACATCAGCGAGCGTCCCAACGCAACTATAACGACGAGCAAAAACAGCAGATGGAACAACGTCACGCTCAGCAGACTCAACAACTCGAGCAAAGACACGAAGCCCAGCAGCAGCAGGTGCAGCAGCGCGCCGCGCCCCGGCAGAGCCCACCACCACGGGAGGAGCGCCCTCCGCACTAAACTCGCTACTTTTGGTTTTTCAGAAATAGTTCTGACTGGCAACGACTGCAACCGTTGCCAGTCTTTTTTTGTGCCGGAAACGAGCCGCTATTATCATGCTCAATCATCATAATCAGCATCCATAGTCTGCATGCGAACGCCCTGCGACTCCGTACTACCCTCCGCCGCAAATAGAGTGAAGCAAAAAGCCGGAGTCCAAGCGGACACCGAAAAATGGATTCTGGCTGCGACCATACTAGCGTCGAGCATGGCGTTCATCGACAGCACTGTGGTCAATGTCGCCTTGCCCGCGCTGCAAGCGAACTTTCATGCGACCGTCACTGGAGTGCAGTGGGTGGTCGAAGCCTACGGACTTTTTCTAGGCGCGTTAATTCTCGTGGGCGGATCGCTCGGAGACTTGTTTGGCAGGCGTCGGATATTTCTGGTGGGTGTCGCAATTTTTGCTGTAGCCTCCGCGGGTTGCGGGGCGGCCTCAAGCCTTAATCAGCTCATACTCACTCGCAGCATTCAGGGAATCGGCGCCGCACTCCTGGTGCCGGGAAGTCTCGCAATCATCAGCAACTCTCTCGACGACAACAGGCGCGGCAAGGCGATCGGCACCTGGTCCGGTTTCACCGCGATAACTACTGCGATTGGCCCGGTTCTTGGCGGGTGGCTGGTCCAGCATGCTTCCTGGCGCTGGGTATTTTTCCTGAATCTGCCCCTGGCGGCTGCGGTGATGGCGATCTCACTCTGGCGAATTCCAGAGAGCCACAGTGCCAGCTCACGTCACTTAGATTGGCTGGGAACTCTTCTCGCCACCCTCAGTCTGGGTGGCTTGGTCAGCGGCTTCGTCGAGTCGGTCAATTTGGGCTGGAGCAATCCTGTGGTATGGGGCTGCGTGACTGCCGGAGTCGGGTGTCTGCTTGGTTTCGTCTTTGCCGAGGCCCGTGAAGCCTCGCCCATGGTCCCGCTGTCGTTGTTCCTGAACCGAAGCTTCAGTGGCGCCAACCTCCTCACGTTATTTCTATACTCGGCCATCGGCATTTTCTTTTTCCTGTTCCCGTTGAATCTGATTCAGGTTCAGGGATACTCCTCAACTGCCACCGGCGCCGCCCTCCTGCCATTCATTGTGCTGATGTTTGTTCTATCCCGCTGGTCCGGCGGCCTCGTCGCGCGCTATGGACCAAGAGCGCCGCTAATCATTGGGCCCATCATTGCCGCGCTGGGTTTCGCACTATTTGCTGTGCCCGCGATGGCTGGCAATTATTGGAAGGCGTTTTTCCCCGCCATCATTGTCCTTGGATTTGGAATGGCTGTCACTGTGGCCCCTCTCACGACGGTGGTGATGAGTTCAGCCGATCAGGACCGTGCCGGCACCGCCTCCGGAATCAACAACGCCATCGCCCGAGTCGCGGGCGTGCTCGCAATTGCTGTATTCGGCATTGTGCTTGTATATGCCTTCCGCTCTCACCTGGGCCAAACGCTGGCAAAAGTTTCATTGCCGGCCACCGCGCTCCAGGAAATCCAATCTCATGAAAGCCGGCTGGCTGGCCTGCAGGTCCCCACTAATCTCGACGCCGCAACCACTGCCTCCGTCAAGCAATTAATTCAAGAGGCATTCATATTCGGATTTCGCATCGTCATGCTGATTTGCTCCGGCTTGGCGGGGTTAGCCGCAGCGGTCGCTGGGGTCATGATTCCGAAACCCCGAACCCGCGGCAAGCCCATTCGGCGGCACGCCTGAAGCTTCAGCGCGGCACGTTAGATCGCCTGATTACTCAATTCCTTTCCTCCCCAACTTCTGGCATAATTGGCCGTGCACCCATCCTGCACAACATTCCCAGAACAATCTAAGGTGACGAATCAATGTCGGCAAAGTACATCTTTGTAACCGGCGGCGTTGTGTCTTCACTCGGCAAAGGCCTGGCGGCGGCGTCGATTGGCTGCCTGCTCGAAAGCCGCGGCCTCAAAGTCAACCTGATGAAGTTTGATCCCTACCTGAACGTGGATCCCGGCACCATGTCGCCCTTCCAGCACGGAGAAGTTTTTGTCACCGACGACGGCGCCGAGACCGACCTTGACCTCGGACATTACGAGCGCTTCACCCACGCCAAACTTTCCCGCGACAACAATTGGACTACCGGCCGCATTTACGAACAGATCATCGCCAAAGAGCGCCGCGGCGACTACCTCGGGAAAACCGTGCAGGTCATTCCTCATGTCACCAACGAGATCAAGTCCGCGATGAAAAAAGTCGCGCAGGACGTGGACGTAGCCATCGTCGAAATCGGCGGCACCGTCGGCGATATCGAGTCGCTGCCCTTCATGGAAGCCATCCGCCAGATGCGCCAGCAATTAGGTCGCGAGCACACGCTGTTCGTGCACGTGACCCTGGTCCCCTTCATCGCCGCCGCGCAGGAACTGAAGACCAAGCCCA
>JAFAWN010000138.1 GCA_019241735.1 Terriglobales bacterium | reverse complement strand
TATGGGCGTGTATCGAGACGCGATTGCGCAATTTGAAGCGGTGTTGACGCCGCGGCCGGAGATAACTGCGCATCCATTTCATACCACTATGAAATATGGGTTCGGAATCAACATTGAACAGTCATTGACCAGCGATCTTGTGGCGTTTGGCAGATGGGGTTGGAATAACGGCAAGACGGAGTCCTACGTTTACACGGAAATCGATTCGACGTGGGAAGGCGGCTTGGGAATGTATGGCTCGAGATGGCACAGGAAAAAAGACCGCGCCGGCGTCGCATTCGTTTCCAACGCCATCTCGAAAGACCACCAGCAATATCTGGCGCTCGGCGGCTATGGATTCATTCTCGGGGACGAAGCTCTGAATTACGGGCGCGAGAATATTATCGAGTCCTATTACACCGGCCACGTGTGGCGGGGCTCATATCTCTCTCCGGGACTTCAATATATTGTTAATCCCGGGTACAACCGAGATCGCGGCCCGGTGATTGTCCCCGCCTTTCGTTTGCATCTGGAGTTATAAAACGTCGCTGTGCTTCCACGGGGCGTTTAAAAATTACAAAATACTAAGTTTCTCTACCCTCATTACCCTATTGTGGCGAGTGGCCTCTAGTATCAAGCTTATTTGGATACGGGGCCGGGGGTGGCTGTAGTGTCAAAGTGCATCCTGATCGCCGATGACAACGCGGTGATTCGTCGGACATTGCGTCATATTTTGGAAGAAACCAACGGTTGGCAGGTCTGCGGAGAGGCGGTTAACGGCCGTGATGCGGTGGAGAAGGCTGAGCAACTGCATCCCGATCTGGTGGTTCTCGATCTCTCTATGCCCGAGATGGATGGATTTCAGGCAGCGCGCGTTCTGCGCCGTTCCATGCCGAACGTTCCGCTCATCCTGTTCACGGTATTCGGAAACAATAAACATATCGAGGAAGAGGCGGAGGCTGCGGGAATCACTGCGGTCGTTTCAAAGATGGATGGGGTAACCGGCCTGGTCAGCAAAATACAGAGCGCGCTCGCGCCAGTCTGATCATCGGCAGCTAAACAAAACTGGCGGCAACGGGATCTGGAGACGATGTGAAAAAGAACTCCCGTCGTAGTAGAGTCTCAATGCCTTTTACCACTTCGCTGCCTGTACTCTTTGATACTGCCCCCATAAAGCCAGCGCTACGTGCCTCCTGAACCAGTTCTTGCGAAACATCCTGCACGGTTAAAAGCAGCATTGGCATAGAAGGCGTCACCTTTTTGATCTCGCGGGCTGCCTGCAGGCCGTTCATTTGCGGCATCGCCAGATCCAGAACCACCAGGTCGGGGGAGAGAGGGCCGACTTTTGACGCCGCATCCAGACCGTTAATCGCCTCTCCGCAAACCTCCCAGTCGCGATGCTCTTCAATGAGCCTGCGCAGCAGGCGGCGGATGGCCGCGTCATCGTCCGCAATTAGTACCCGAACTGCCATAATCACTTCTCCAAACAAGGGGCGGGGAACGCCGCCGAACCGAAACCGCGTGTACTTAGAGTTTGCTCAAGCCTCGATATCCATTCAATACACACCATTCCCTATTACTTTTTACGCATCCCTTTAGTGAATAAAGCTTTACCGACAATTGATACGTCATTTTTAATGACTCAAAGTATTAGATGCTTGGAGGCCTAAAAAATATCGAAAAATCGGTTGGATCTAACTGGCCGGAACCAGTAAAGAAACGGGTGCTGGGCAGGCCCAGGATCGCCGCAACCCAGCGGTGGGCTGATGGCGTGGTTTGGCCTGACATCGTTCCGCTTCAACCAAACCTAAGACGAGGAAACGATAAAAACCCGTGCCGCCACCAACCTTGGGCATAATATCGCGTTGGCGAGAACCGAAGCGGAAACGGCAAAAAAAACGTATTGTGATCCGAAGGCCAAGACAGAAACAACAGAGCGTAAATTTCAACGGCGGTCGATTCATCGAACTGGAGGTTCGGGAAATCACCCCGGAAATACAGCATCATCCCGATGGCTGCTGATGCGTGATCTTGATATCTATTAGAAGCCCCAACGCGACGGAGACGGAAAAAGGCAGGCGTTGCGAACCTCCCCCTAAAATATTCCAACGCCTGCCGCCCTCCTAAAAATTGCCAGCGTGGTTTCCTCCGAAATTCATTCTTCTGGAATTCGATTGAGCGGGACGTCTCTGCGGAGATACGGAAGTGCCTGTGTTGGATTACGTATTAAGCGACTGAGGCGGAAGTCTGTATTTCGGCAGCGGGTTTATCTTTTGCCTTATGAAGCGGAATGATAGTCATGCCTTTAAACTGGTCGAACGCGAGGGTCAAAGAAGGGGAGCATGTTCCGCATAACCAAAAATGTGAAACCTGTCGACCATAAGGCGATTTCTGGGCGGGGTTGCCGCTCTCGCGCACAGGCCGCACCTCGAACTGGAACAGTCTTCCGTCCCGCAAGTATCGCAGCGGGGTGGAGCAGGAAGGATTGGCACAATTTGAAATCATTGGGACACCGCAAATGTAGCCCTCTCGCCGTACGGCGAGAATCCGGTACATTCTGTATGACCTTAGTAGCTCGTGAAGGTGTACTTTCGCCCGCTATCGCAATGCACCCATGATGTTGTGAATTGAGAGGCTCGACTCTGTTTTATTCCGGCCATCGTCACTTACGACGAGACCATTGCAGGCGCAATCCAGCCGCATGTCGCGGTGTTAACGCCGCTTGAACGGTTGTGTTAGGCTCCGGCTCCAAATTATTCTCCGGCCGCTGGCGCTCTGGCTCTGTTTCCATTTAAAGTAGAGCGGTTTCCCATCGTTGATGTTTCACCAGCTACCACTTCTGAGGCTTCCGATTGCTGCATCACACTAGTCCAATTGTCTGGCCAGGCAAGCCCTATCCGTTAGGCGCGACCTGGGACGGCGAGGGTGTAAACTTCGCTATTTTCTCCGAACACGCAGAGCGGGTCGATCTCTGCTTCTTTGACAATTCCGGGCGTCGGGAATTGCAATGCATAACTTTAAGTGAGCAGACTGATCAGGTTTGGCATTGCTATCTTCCGGAAGCGCGACCCGGCCTGGTTTATGGCTACCGTGTCTATGGTCCCTATGAGCCCGCAAATGGACTTCGCTTCAACCATCACAAATTGTTGCTTGATCCGTACGCGAAACAGATTCAGGGTGACCTGAAGTGGAGCGATTCACATTTCGGATACCGGATTGGACACAAGAATGAAGATCTTTCCTTCGACCGCCGGGATAGCGCGCCGGGTATGCTCAAAGGTGTGGTGGTGGACCCGGCGTTCACCTGGGGAACGGACCGGCCCCCCCATATTCCGTGGCACCAGACCATTATTTATGAGGTCCACGTAAAGGGATTCACCATCCGCCATCCCGATGTGCCGGCGCATCTCCGTGGGACTTATGCCGGACTGGCTACTTCGCCGGTAATTGACTATTTAACCCGCCTCGGAATCACCGCCATCGAGCTGATGCCGGTGCACTGCTTTGTAAACGACCGCCAGCTGGTCGAACGTGGACTGCGAAATTACTGGGGATATAACACCATCGGTTTCTTCGCGCCGGAGCCGCGATATTTTTCTACCGGGTCGGTAAACGAATTTAAGACCATGGTAAAAACGTTTCATTCCGCCGGAATCGAAGTGATTCTCGATGTCGTCTATAACCATACCGCGG